>CAJWAE010000057.1 GCA_913020075.1 uncultured Flavobacteriaceae bacterium | reverse complement strand
TGAAGAACATCACTGATTGGATTGGATCAAAAGCATTGATTCCGATGCTAATGGTTTCAAAGCACAAAACCATTAGCATAATATAAATTATGAATAAAAAAAATTGCAATTACATACAACATACCACTTTATAATCTCCATTCAGGGGTTCAGCCACATTATTGGCTTCAATAAAAGAGGTTTCAGTGGTTGTCTCTAGTGATTCATTGCAGACAATTGTAGTGAATTTGCTTTGAACCCCGTATGTCTCATGAGCCATAATGAGATTTATGAAATATCAAAATCAAACAAAAATACATACCGCACGAAAAACAATACATATGATGGTCAGCCACATGTTCTCATGTGAAGTACTTACATTAAGCAGATAGTCTTGGAGCTATCTCAGCTGCAGAGCGAGAGAATACCGCATTTATCCAAGATCAGCGCCAGCAAACCAAAATGATGATCGGTCAGCAAGACGTGCAACTGGATGCTCTAGGGCAGGCTGTTGATCGACTTGACAATATTGGGCGATCGATTAATGTAGAAATCAAGGATCAGAATCGCAAGCTCGATGAGCTAGACAGAGACATGACTGACGCTGAGCATAAGATGAACTTTATTATGGCTAAATTGTCTAAGTTGCTGAAAACGAAGGATGGGTGCCAGATTTGGACTATTGTTATTCTAGCTGTGATATGCAAATAAGGAACGAATCCTCCTTTTGGAGCTCCTTTAGGAACATTATTTATATCCCAATTTACTCTAGCCTCAATATGTACATTGGTTTGATTTTCTTGTAAATGCATTGACATAGGAACAATATGATCTTTTATTGCACCTTCAAAAACAAAAACAATCCCTGGTTCAACCCTTTCTTCTGCTATAACTAATTCTTGAGAATTTACATTAAACCCAGTTATTAGTAAAACACATATACTTAATATTATTTTTTTCATTTTTCTAATTTTTATATGAATTATCAAGAATTTTAACATCGTTTAATAGCTTTTCCATTTCTTCTTTATTTGTTCCATCGTAAAAACCTCTAATTCGCTTTTCTTTGTCGATTAAAACAAAATTTTCAGTGTGAATCATATCGTATTTGCTACCATTACCATCATTTTTTGCTACTAAAAAAGATTTTCTGGCGAGCTCATAAATATCTTTTTTATTCCCTGTAAATAAATTCCATTTGGAATCATCCACCCCCTTTAAATCAGCATAAGCTCTTAAAACATTTACTGTATCCACTTGAGGGGTAACTGAAAAAGAGACTAATAAAACATTAGCTTGATCTTTCAGTTCATTTTGTAAATAGCCCATGTTTTCTGTCATTATTGGACAAATGTCAGGGCATGTAGTGAAAAAAAAATCAGCTACATATATTTTATCATTATAAAATTCTTGGGTAATTAATTCTCCGTTTTGGTTTGTAAGTGAAAAATTATTGATTTTATGATATTTTTTAACGTAGCGTATATCTTCTTCAACTAACTCTTCGGACACCATTGAAGGACTGTAAATTGGTAAAATTACTTTTGGTTGAAGAATAAAGTAAAAAGATGTTATTACTATGATAGAGAATAAACTCATTATCAAAATAATGGGTCCATATCTTTTAAAATTTTTTTTATAATTGGCTGACATCATCATAACAACTGCTTTAAGAATTCATTATATCCTCAATCTCTTCAACTTCAATTGGAATGTTTTTCATTAGGTTGATTGGCTCCGAATTTTCTTGAACAACTACATCATCTTCAAGTCTTATGCCAAAATTTTCTTTGGGCAAGTAAATGCCTGGTTCTACAGTGAAAACCATATTTTTAGTAATAGGATAGCTCAAATCTCCATAGTCGTGAGTATCTAATCCCAAGTTGTGAGAAACTCCATGTGTAAAAAATTTTTTAAAAGCAGGATTTTTTTTAGTTTGATTTTGAATATCACTTTTAGACAATAGGCCTAGTTTTAATAATTCAGCGGTCATTATTTTGCCAACCTCTTCATAATGATCCTTCCAAAGAATGCCTGGTTTTAATAATTTAGTTGCCTCGTTTTTAACATTCAAAACAGAATTATATATTGATTTTTGTCTTTTAGAAAACTTTCCAGATACTGGAATAGTTCTAGTCATATCACTAGAATAATTTGCGTATTCAGCTCCAACGTCTAAAAGCAAAATATCGCCTTTTAAACATTGATTGTTATTTTCTACGTAGTGTAATATAGTAGAATTTTTTCCAGAGGCAATAATTGGAGAGTAAGCGAATTTTTTAGATCTATTCTTTAAAAATTCGTGTGAGAATTCTGCTTCAATTTCATATTCCCAAACGCCTGGTTTAACAAAATTTAAAATTCTTCTAAACCCTTTTTCGGTAATATCACAAGCCTTTTGAATTAACTCAATTTCAATTGAACTTTTAACCGATCTTAATTTTTGAAGTATTGAGTTACTACCCTTTAAGTTTTTTGAGGGATATTCTTTTTTAATCCAATTATTAAATCGTTTTTCTCTGGTTTCGGTTTCTACTTTTGCTCTATAATGTTCGTTTTTATTCAAATACAAAATTTTAACATTTTGCATTATTTTTTTCACAATATCATCAAGTTGATCCAGCCAATACACAGTTTTAATTCCTGAAATAGAATAAGCTTTCTCTACATTTAGTCTTTCACCTTCCCAATGAGTTAATAGGTCATTTGGTTTAGTAAGAAATAAAACTTCTTGATAATTCGAATTATTATTTTTATAAATAAGTAAAATGGTTTCTTCCTGATTTACACCACTTAAATAAAACAAATCACGGTGCTGTTCAAACGGTAAAGTAGTATCTGCACTGACCGGATAGCAATCGTTAGAATTAAAAAAAGCTATGCTATTGTCTAGCATATTTTCTATAAAATGTTTTCTGTTTTTTATAAACAAAGAATTGTTGATAGGAAAATATTTCATAGTTATGTTTAAAATTCAAAAATAGTATATTTAATGAATAACAAACGTTGAACTAATCATAAATTATACATAATGAAATATTTATACTCGATATTGTTTTTAATATTATATACATCAGTATTTTCTCAAGTTTCTACAAGTTCTGAGGATGTATTACAAAGTTTGAAGGTTCAAAATGAATTAATTGAAAATTCGTTAGTAAAAAATTTAGAATTTGAAAATATCGGACCCAGCGTAATGAGTGGAAGAGTTACTGATATTGAAGTAAACCCTAATAATCCGTCGGAATTTTATGTAGCATATGCATCTGGAGGACTTTGGCACACAATTAATAATGGAAATACGTTTAGCCCAATTATGGATAACTCTAATACTCAGAATATAGGAGATTTTGATGTTAATTGGAGTACTGGACTTATAGTAGTAGGTACTGGTGAAAATAATTCCTCGAGATCCTCATACGCTGGCATTGGTATTTTGAAATCTACTGACAACGGTAAAACTTGGACAAACATCGGTTTAAATGATTCTCATCACATTGGAAAAGTTGTGATAAACCCTAGCAATCCAAATGAAATAGTTGTCGCTGTTTTAGGACATTTGTATTCAAAAAATAAGGAAAGAGGAATTTTTAAAACTATTGATGGAGGTTTGAATTGGAAAAACACTTTATCTTTAGACGAGTCTACAGGTATAATTGATTTAGATATAGCTCCCGATAATTTTAAAATTCAATTTGCATCGTCATGGCAAAAATCTAGAAAAGCTTGGGATTTTCAAGGAAATGGTGAAAAGTCAGGTATTTATAAGTCTGTTGATTCGGGAAACACATGGAATTTGATTTCAACAAAAAAAAGTGGATTTCCAGTTGGAAGTAAAGTTGGAAGAATCGGTTTAGCAGTCTTTAACAGCACTACCATTTATGCTGTTGTGGACAATCAATTTAGGCGTCCTAAAAGCAAAACTTCTACTGACAAAATTGACCTGACAAAGAATTATTTTGAATCTATTTCAAATGAGGAATTTTTAAAAACAGATGATTTAAAATTAAATACGTTTCTTAAATCAAATAATTTTCCTAAAAAGTATAATTCTATAAAAATTAAAGAATTAGTAAAGGCAGATTTAATAAAACCATCTGATTTAAAACTTTATTTAGAAGACGCTAATACAGTTATGTTTGAAACTCCAATTATTGGAGCTCAAGTTTATAGAAGCGATGATGGAGGGCTAAACTGGACTTTAAAAAATTCATATTATTTAGATAGACTTTATAATACATACGGATATTATTTTGGAAAAATACATGTTTCACCGTTGAACAAAGATCATATTTATATTTATGGAGTCCCTTTTATTAAATCTAAAGATGGTGGGATTACATATAAATCTATTGATTATCCAAACGTTCATGTTGATCATCACGACTTATGGATAAATCCAAAAAATCCGAATCATTTAATAAATGGAAACGATGGTGGCGTTAACATTAGTTATGATGATGGAGAAAATTGGTTAAAATTAAATCAACCAAGTGTTGGACAATTTTACACTATTAACGTAGATAATGAAACCCCATATAATGTTTATGGAGGTCTTCAAGATAACGGAGTTTGGATGGCTAGTAGTAGGTCCAAAGAAAGCTTAAGATGGCATCAAACTGGACAGAATAATTGGAAATCTATTATGGGAGGTGATGGTATGCAAGTTCAAATTGATAATAGGGATTCAAATATTATATATACAGGATCTCAGTTTGGAGTTTATTACAGAATTAATAAATCTAAAAGAACATACATAAAACCAAAACATGAGTTAGGAGAGCCTCCGCTAAGATTTAATTGGCAAACGCCTATTTTGCTGTCTTCACACAATCAAGACGTATTATATTTGGGAAGCAATAAGCTTCATGTTTCGTATAACAAAGGGGATAAATGGTCTTTTAAATCTAAGGATTTAACAAATGGAATTAAAAAGGGAAATGTTCCCTATGGAACATTAGCATCAATTGATGAATCGATTTTTAAATTCGGAAAATTAGTTACTGGTTCTGATGACGGTTTAGTTCAATTATCAAACGATGGAGGAAATAATTGGATGATAATTTCTGAGGATTTGCCTAAAAACATGTGGGTTAGTAGAGTTGTTTTTTCAAAACACAAAGAAAACAGAATATACGTTTCTTTAAATGGCTATAGATTTGACGATTTCAAACCTTATGTTTATGTTACTGACGATGACGGAGAAAACTGGAGGGCTATAGATTCAAACTTGCCACTTTCGTCTGTAAACGTAATCAAAGAAGATCCTTTTTACGAAGATTTACTTTATTTAGGCACAGATAATGGTGTGTATATTAGTTTTGATAAAGGAATAAGTTGGAATCCTTTTCATGAAGGTTTACCTAAAGTAGCCACCCATGATTTAGTTATTCAAAAAAGCGCAAAAGAGTTATTAATTGGCACACACGGAAGATCAATTTATAAAACTGACTTATCTGTTATTTACTCTTTAATTGAAGCCCGTAATTTAAATCAAACTCATTATTTGATGTTGAAAGACATTAATTTTTCCTCAAGGTGGGGGACAAAAACATACAATTGGTCTAAGTTTAATTTACCTAATCAACATTTCAATTTATATTCGAATAGAGATCAAAAACTAACCATGAAGCTTTTAGATGGTAGTAAAAATTTAATTTATAAAATAAAGTTAAATTTAGAAGAAGGTTTTCAAAAAGTAGATTTACCTGTCTTTTATTTTAACGAAAATATGGCTAAAAAAAATAAAATTATAAAATCAGATAATGGTAAGTATTATTTAAAAAAGGGGCAATATGAAATAGTACTTGGAGATGTGTCAGAAAAATTTAATATAAAATAAATAGTAAGTTTTTATTGTCTTATAGCTTGCCATGGGTTAATTTTGTATTATAATTCAGTTATGAGTAACCTAATGCAAACTTCAATAATTAAAAAATTTGCAATGGCAATTTCAGGCCTTTTTTTAATTATTTTTTTACTCCAACACTTTATAATAAATGTTACATCCATTTTTAGCGAATCAATATTTAATCAATTTTCCCATTTTATGGGTAAAAATTTTGTTGTTCAGTTCATAGCCCAGCCAATTTTAATTTTTGGAGTAATTTTCCATTTTGTAATGGGTTTCTATTTGGAAATTCAAAATAGAAGAGCAACAAAGTACGAGTACTTTAAAGAAAATGGTTCTGCTAATTCTTCGTGGATGAGTAGAAATATGATTTGGAGTGGTCTGGTTATTTTATCTTTTTTAGTATTGCATTTTATCGATTTTTGGATTCCTGAAATGAATTATAAGTATATAGAATTCCTCCCAGACGACCCTAATCGATACTATGAGGAATTGGTCCATAAGTTTGAGATGCCTTGGAGAGTTCTCCTGTATTGTATTTCTTTTGGCTTATTGTCAATGCATTTACTACATGGCTTTTCTTCTGCTTTGAAATCAATGGGTGCCAACAAATACTACTCGAAATTTGTAAAAAATCTTATTCACTTATATAGCATAGGTATTCCACTTGGGTTTTGCTTTATCGCTTTATATCATTTTATATCACATATTTAATATTAATTATTTGTGTTACAAATGTGTTAAAAATATATGGTTAAAAAATTATAATTATTTGATTTATACCGTGTTACAAGCTGTGTTACAAATTTATTTTAATACTTAACAATAAAACACAAATTTTTTACTACTTTTACTAAAGTTTTATATGTCAAAAAAGAAATTAACATATTCTTTAAATTACAGAAAGCCAAAGGCTCAGTACAATAGTTCAGATGAACTAATGATTTGTATACGCTATTATCATAAATGTAACACTACAAATAAAACTAAAGTTATTAAAAAGAGTACTGGTATAAAGTGTAAACTCAACGACTGGAATTCAGATTGGCACAAGACTCCGCTGCGAAGACCTGTAAAAGACACAGATCCTAACCACAAAAAAAAGAATAAATTATTAAAAGATCAAGTTAAAAATTTTGATTTCTTTGATTCTTCAATTTCTTCCCCTAACAACAATTTTTCATCGGCTCTTAATTCAAAGTTGCCTGTTGGGTCCATTGACAAAAAGTGGATTAATTATAAAAATTCAATAAACCTAGTAAGTCCCGCTAATAAAAGAAATATCGATGTAATTGTTGTTGGAACTGGTCTAGCTGGCGGTTCTGCTGCTGCAACCCTTGCGGAATTAGGATACAATGTTAAAACATTTTGTTTTCAGGATTCACCAAGAAGAGCTCATTCAATTGCTGCCCAGGGTGGTATAAATGCTGCTAAAAATTATCAAGGTGATGGTGATTCAACATATAGATTGTTCTATGATACAGTCAAGGGAGGAGATTATAGATCTAGAGAAGATAACGTTTATCGATTGGCTGAGGTTTCTGCCAATATAATAGATCAGTGTGTTGCTCAAGGGGTCCCATTTGCCAGAGATTACGGTGGTTTATTGGATAACCGATCTTTTGGTGGAGTTTTGGTTTCAAGAACTTTTTATGCTAAAGGACAAACTGGCCAACAATTATTATTAGGTGCCTATTCCGCTATGAATAGACAAATTGCCAGAGGAAAAATTAAGATGTATAATAGACATGAAATGTTAGATGTTGTTATTGTCGATGGTAAAGCCAGAGGAATAATTACAAGGAATCTCATTAACGGTAAAATTGATAGGCATTCAGCTCATGCAGTAGTTATTGCTAGCGGAGGTTATGGAAATGTTTTTTATTTATCAACAAATGCTATGGGAAGTAACGTTACTGCAGCATGGAAGGCACATAAAAGAGGTGCATTTTTTGCAAATCCTTGCTTTACTCAAATTCACCCTACATGTATTCCAGTTTCTGGGGATCATCAATCTAAATTGACGTTAATGTCTGAATCATTAAGAAATGACGGAAGAATTTGGGTTCCAAAAATAATTGATGATGTTGTTAAAATTAGAAATGGAAACTTAAGTCCAACAGAAATTTCAGAAGAGAATAGAGATTATTTTTTAGAAAGAAGATATCCAGCTTTTGGAAATTTAGTTCCAAGAGACGTTGCATCCAGAGCTGCTAAGGAAAGGTGTGATGCTGGTTTTGGAATAAATAAGACTGGTGAAGCAGTATATTTAGACTTCGCGTCAGCAATCACTAGATACGGAAAAGAACAAGCTTTAGTTAATGGACAAGATGAAAGTGACAAAACAAATATTGAGAAGCTTGGAAAAGAAATTATTAAAAAGAAATACGGTAATTTATTTCAGATGTACGAAAAAATTGTTGACCAAAACCCATACGAAACACCAATGATGATATACCCTGCTGTTCATTACACAATGGGAGGTATTTGGGTTGATTATAATTTAATGACTACAGTACCTGGGTTATATGCAATTGGTGAAGCTAATTTTTCTGATCATGGAGCAAATAGACTCGGTGCCTCAGCATTAATGCAAGGGCTAGCTGATGGATATTTTGTTCTTCCGTATACAATTGGAGAGTATTTATCTGATGAAATTTCAACTGGTCCAATTCCTAATGATAGTGAGGAATTTATTAACGCAGAGAAAGAATCTATAGAAAAATTAGATTTTTTTATAAATAATAATGGTTCAAAATCAGTTGACTATTTTCATAAAAAACTAGGAAAAATCATGTGGAATAAATGTGGAATGGCTAGAAATAAAAAAGATTTGGAATTGGCTATTACAGAAATTTCTAATTTGAGAAATCAATTTTACAAAGAACTAAAAGTTCCGGGCGATAAAAATGAATTTAATGAAGAACTTGCAAAAGCCGGAAGGGTTGCAGATTTTCTTGAACTTGGAGAACTTTTCGCTAAGGATGCTCTTGATAGAGAAGAATCATGTGGGGGACATTTTAGAGAAGAATATCAAACCAAAGAAGGTGAAGCTACTAGGAAAAAAGAATTTCAGTTTGTTTCTGCTTGGGAACATATTGGTGAGCCTAAAAATGCAATTCTTCACAAGGAAAAACTTGATTATAAAAATATTGAAGTTAAAGAAAGAAGTTATAAATAAATCGTAATGAAACTTAAATTAAAAATTTGGCGACAAAAAAATGCGAAATCTAAAGGTAAGATTGTGAATTATGATATTGATAATATTTCTCCTGATATGTCATTTTTAGAAATGTTAGACGTTTTAAATGCTGATTTAATTTTAAAAAATGATGAACCTGTATCATTTGATCACGATTGTAGAGAGGGGATTTGCGGTTCATGCTCACTTTTTATTAACGGACAAGCTCACGGGCCTGACAGATTAGTTACAACTTGTCAACTTCATATGAGAAAATTCAATGATGGTGATACAATCTATATTGAACCATTTAGAGCAAAGGCATTCCCAGTTATAAAAGATTTAGTGGTAGACAGAAGTGCATTTGATAGAATTCAGCATGCTGGAGGGTATATTTCTATTAATACATCTGGAAACACTCAAGATGCAAACTCTATTCCAGTTAATAAAAATGATGCTGATTTAGCATTTGATGCTGCTACATGTATTGGTTGTGGAGCATGTGTTGCAACATGTAAAAACTCCTCAGCTATGCTTTTTGTCGGTGCTAAAGTTTCTCAATATTCTTTATTGCCTCAAGGTCAAACAGAAGCATCTAGAAGAGTAGTAAATATGGTAAATCAAATGGATTTAGAAGGATTTGGAAATTGTTCAAACACTGGCGCATGTGAAGTTGAGTGTCCCAAAGGAATTTCACTTGATAATATAGCTAGAATGAACAGAGATTTTATAAAAGCTAAAATTTCTTCTTAAATCACTAAAACTATTTTTTTAAAATAAGTAAGTGGCTATCCATTACATTTCCCATTAAAATAAGGTTTCCGAAAGGTGCAGCAACAGTTGAACCAGACATATAATTCCCTTTTTCTAAATAAACTTTTTTTAAAAGATAATTATTCTTTTCAAAGTATTTTATGGTGATAATTTCTGAAGGTGAAATTTCCTTATCTCCCTTACTATAAGAATTGAAATGTAATAGATTAGGATGTGCTCCAATCCAAAGATTATTTTTTGAATCAAATTCAATGTTATCTACACCAGTTCCGCAATAAATATTTTCAACAAAAGTTAAAGAATTATCATTATTTTTTTTAAACACTTTAACGTAAAATTTTCTTGGTGAGGCTACAAATATTAATTCTTTTTTTGAATCATAATTAATTCCATTAGCATAAGATATTCCATTAGCAACTTCCTTAAATTTTAATCCATCAAAATAAACGACATTTGAAACAGAAAGCCCTAAATAATCTTCTGCCAAACGTAATATTCCGCTTTTATATTTATGATCGTTTGTGAAATACAAGCTCTTTTCGTCGATTAAAACAACATCGTTTGGACTTAAAATCGTAGGGCTGTCAAGTGTTTTGATATGGGTTAGTTCAGTCCCAGATAATCTGAAGATCTCGATATATTCACCTTTAAGTGTGTGATTTACTGCAGCAATAGTAGTAATATTCCCTGTTTTGAAAATTGAAATACCATGTGGAGCAAATGGTTTGTTAAATTTTTTTGTTAGAAGTATAGGTTCAGAATCAAGTTTTCGAAGATTGAGATAATATAATCCTCCAATTTCTTGCTCTAAGGAGGGAAAATGCTTTCTATTTGTAGATGATATTATTGCAAAACTATCAATTCTATTAATCGTAATATCTTCTGCGCCAACAATATTTATTTTATTAAATATTTCTCCATCAAATTTATTTTCAATTACTCTAAAATAACCAGTGCTCCAAAAAATATTAATTACATATAACAAAAGTATAATCACAATTATTATAGATCCTTTTTTCATTTCACAACTATTTTTTCTTCTAAAATCCAATTTGCTCTAATTACAAATTGTTCTTCGTAGTGAAACACCTTTTCAGGCT
>CAJWAE010000056.1 GCA_913020075.1 uncultured Flavobacteriaceae bacterium | reverse complement strand
AATGAATGATGAAATAATAATTGACTCAATATTTGGATTCAAATTTTATATGGGAGATATGGCCGAATTAAATAATGCAAAATACTGGTACATATCTAACTAAGGTTTTGCCGACTAGGACAACCAATTTTGAAAAAGTATATTTTGAGATGTTGGCCCTTTAAAGTAGACTATATAACTGTGTTATGGTGTGTTAAAATGCCGCGACGTAAGAATTTAGCTATGAAAGAGATTCAAAAGCTGCAAACTAGTACACGTTTATTAATTCCTGCAGCACCGTTTCGACGATTAGTGGTCGAGACCATTCAAAATGTTGCAGTAGAGTCAGACATGTGTGTCCAGCAAACTGCAGTAAATGCGCTGCATACGGAGTTTGAAGCATACGGTGTTGAAATGTTACGGAAAGCGAATCTGATTGCGATCTCTCAAGGTAGAGAAACATTGTTACCTGAAGATATAAGTTTGTTGGGGAAGCTTTTAAAATGATTTTACCTAATTTGCTATTTAAGACCAAAATAGAACTGGAATCCAACGAAAAAATGTTATGTGTGAGTTTATTTGCTTACTTGCCAACAAATTTGCCTGAAACTTGTTGGAAAGTGGTGGACAAGGTGATGGTCGACGAGTTTACTGTGCAAATAATGAACGATAAGGGTTACGAATATCATCGAAATGGTGAAATGATTGTGGGTGTTCATTTGCCCAATTTGGATGTAAAAAAATTAGCGAGGATTCAAGCGGAAGTAATTGATAAGTTTATAGAATAAAAATTAGGTTTGTGTTGTTTTTGTTGTATGCAAGAACTTTTCCTGTAATAGCTCAGGCAGAGGTGAAAACAATACTGAAATCTTCTGGAGAGAGATATAAAAAATTAAGAGACGGTAAAAATGGCAAGTAATCAGGTAGTAGTTCACGCACTTTACGACGACGACGACGTACTCTTAAGTGCTGTTAAAGAAATCCGTAGTGCAAAATATAACATAGAAGAGGTTTATACCCCTTTTCCTGTCCACGGATTAGATAAGGCCTTGGGGTTAGAGGAAACACGTCTAGCTATTATGGCTTTTATATATGGTTGTATTGGAATAACAGTTGCGACAGTGATGATGAATTATATAATGATAGAAGATTGGCCTCAAGACATCGGTGGAAAGCCAAGTTTTTCATACTTAGAGAATATGCCCGCTTTTGTTCCAATAATGTTTGAATTAACTGTTTTTTTCGCAGCCCATTTGATGGTAATCACATTTTATCTGAGAAGTAAATTGTGGCCCTTTAAAAAAGCTGAGAATCCAAATCCATTAACTACCGATGATAAATTTTTAGTTGAAATAAAAGTAGAGGATAATGAAAAGGAACTAAAAGCCCTTTTGAAAAAATCAGGTGCAATAGATGTCTCAATTATAGAAAATCCAGAATAGATGAATTATAGATATATTTTAATAATATTAATTTTTTCTTTGGGTATACAATCTTGTTTTGATCCATCAAAACCGAATTACCAATACTTCCCAAATATGTATGAGCCTATAGGCTACAAAACATACGCCGATTCAGAAGCATTTGCTAACGGAATTGAAGCACAAATACCCGTTGAAGGTAGCATAGCCAGAGGTTGGAAACCATATGATTATCCTGATACTAATGAAGGTTACGAAGCTGCAAAGATTAATTTAATTTCTTCAATTGAATATTCGGATAAAAATAAAGCAACAGGTAAAGAGCTTTATGGTATTTATTGTGCTGTTTGTCATGGGAAAAAAGGAGATGGACAAGGAATTTTAATGACTAGAGAAAAATTTTTAGGAATACCAAGTTATGCAGATAGAGAAATTACTCCTGGAAGTATTTATCATGTTTTAATGTACGGTAAAAATGCTATGGGATCCCATGCAGGTCAAGTTAATGCTAAAGAGCGTTGGCAAATTGCCCAGCATGTGATTGAATTAAGAAGTAAGCTTGTTAAATAATATTTAGGAAATCAATGATGTATACCTTTCCCAATAAACTTAGAAATTTAGCAATTACCTTTATGGTAATAGGAATGCTAGGCCTCGTCTATGGTTTTATATCGGCACCAAACAACATAGAAGAGGCAAAAAAGATGGCAGGCACTCATGGAGAAGGACATGATGGTGAAGTATATGAAACTTTAGAAATGAATCATGATAAAAAAACAGTTCATGTAGATGAAAATCAAGAAATATCTCAATCTATTGAAAGTGAGCATAATTCTTCTCATGACGAGCATTTATTTCATCAACTGACAAACAAACCATGGGCAGCTTTATATGTTGCAGCTTTTTTCTTTTTCATGATTTCTTTAGGGACTTTAGCTTTTTATGCAATTCAACGTGCAGCTCAAGCAGGCTGGTCACCAGTACTTTACAGAGTAATGGAAGGAATCACCGGTTATTTACTGCCTGGAGGCATTATTGTTATTGTAATATTAGCACTTTCGGGAATGCACTATAATCACCTCTTTATCTGGATGGATCCCGAGGTAGTGGCCCATGATGAATTAATCGCTGGAAAAATAGGATATTTAAATACCCCCTTTTTTCTTATTAGAGCCATTATATTTTTGTTTGGTTGGGTAACATATAGGTATTTTTCACGTAAATTTTCGTTAGCCCAAGATCATTCAGATAATATTTCAAACCACAAAAAAAACTTTAGAATATCTGCAGGTTTCCTTGTCTTTTTTATTTACACTGAATCCATTATGTCATGGGATTGGATAATGTCTATTGATCCTCATTGGTTTAGTACTCTTTTCGGTTGGTATGTTCTTGCCAGTATGCTAGTATCAGGAGTTACAATGATAGCTTTGATTACAATTTATCTCAAATCAAAAGGTTATTTAGAATTTGTTAATGACAGTCATATTCATGATTTAGGAAAATTCATGTTTGGTTTTAGTGTTTTTTGGACATACCTGTGGTTTTCACAATTTATGTTGATATGGTTTTCTAATATCCCTGAGGAAGTCACCTATTTTATAACTAGAATTGAAGATTATAATCTTCCTTTCTTTGGTATGTTAATTTTGAATTTTCTTTTTCCATTATTAATTCTAATGAATAGTGATTTCAAAAGGAACAATTATTTTATTGTGATGGCAGGAATTATTATAATAATTGGACATTATATAGATGTTTTTAATATGATAATGCCCTCTGCAGTAGGTGACAAATGGTTTATTGGAATTCCAGAAATTGGAGGTTTTTTATTTTTCCTAGGACTTTTTATATTTATTGTGTTTAGAGAATTAACCAAAGTACCCTTATTAGCAAAAGGAGATCCTTTTATTGGGGAAAGTGAACGTTTTCATTATTAGTAAATTTAATTTAAAAGATAAATGAATATAGTTTTGATATTTTCTGTTCTTGTTCTAATTGCGATTGCACTTTGGCAAATCACAAAGATTTTCGAGCTTTCGCAAGTAAAGAAAGTTAATACCCAAGTTGCTGATGACAATGATAATGATTGGAATGGTAAATTAATGTTTGCTTTTTTGATTTTCATTTATGGCATTACACTTTTCTCTTTTTGGGCCTATGGAGACGTGTTACTGCCCGACGCAGCCTCTGAACACGGAGTTGATTATGATAATTTAATGTGGATTTCATTTGCATTAATTTTCTTTGTACAAACTGTTACTCAAGCTATGTTATATTATTTTTCATATAAATACAGGGGACAAAAAGGAAAAAAAGCCTTCTATTATACAGACAATGATAAGTTAGAGTTTCTATGGACAATTATTCCTGTAATTACTCTAGCTGGATTGATTTTATATGGTTTGTATACTTGGACTGATATCATGACAGTTGAAGAAAATGAAGATGCTCTAGTGGTAGAGCTTTATGCACAACAATTTAATTGGAAAGCTAGATATGCTGGTGATGACGGTGTTTTAGGAGATGCAAATGTTCGTTTTCTTCAAGATTTTGAAGGGAAGAATTTAGTTGGAATTGATGCTACAGACCCTAATGGGTTTGATGATGTTGTAGTTCAAGAACTTCACTTGCCTGTCGGAAGAGAGGTTATATTTAAAATGCGTTCTCAAGATGTTTTACACTCTGCTTTCATGCCTCATTTCAGAGCCCAAATGAACTGTGTTCCAGGAATGATTACTGAATTTGCATTTACCCCCAGCAAGACTACTGAAGAAATGCGCCTAGATACTGATGTTGTAGCTAAAGTCAAAAAAATTAATAAAATTAGAGTTAAAAAAAGCAAGAAATTAGTTGCGAGTGGTGATATAGGTTTAGATCCTTATGAGTTTGATTTTCTTTTGCTTTGTAATAAAATTTGTGGTGCTTCACACTATAATATGCAAATGAAAATTATTGTTGAATCTTCAGATGAATTTGAAAATTGGATGTTAGATCAACGAACCTTTGCTGAAGTCATTCAATAAAATATAAAAAAAAAGATATGTCAACATTAGCAGCCAAAGTTCACGAAGAAGATCACGGAGATCATCATCATAAGGAAACTTTTATGACTAAATACGTATTTAGTCAAGATCATAAAATGATATCTAAACAGTATTTAATTACTGGTTTATTTATGGGGATAATAGGTATTGCAATGTCTTTATTGTTTCGTTTACAATTAGCTTGGCCTGAACAACCTTTTGGAATTTTTGAGGTTATACTAGGTAAGTGGGCACCAGACGGTGTGATGGATCCAAATGTATATCTTGCTTTAGTTACTATTCATGGAACCATTATGGTGTTCTTTGTCTTAACAGCAGGATTAAGCGGTACTTTCAGTAATCTTTTGATCCCATTGCAAATAGGAGCACGTGATATGGCCTCAGGATTGTTAAATATGATTTCTTTTTGGTTATTTTTTCTTTCTAGTGTAATCATGGTAATTTCATTGTTTGTAGAAGCTGGACCAGCAGCTGCAGGTTGGACTATTTACCCACCCCTAAGTGCATTACCACAAGCTCAACCAGGTTCTGGATTGGGAATGACTTTATGGTTATCTTCTATGGCAATCTTTATTGCTTCCTCACTTTTAGGATCATTAAATTATATAGTTACGGTGATCAACCTAAGAACTAAAGGGATGACAATGACACGTTTACCGTTAACAATTTGGGCGTTTTTTGTTACTGCAATTATTGGAGTAGTTTCATTTCCTGTATTATTGTCGGCATCCTTATTGTTAATTATGGATCGAAGCTTTGGCACCTCCTTTTTCCTATCTGATATTTTTATTCAAGGTGAAGTTTTACATTATCAAGGAGGCTCCCCTGTTTTATATGAACATTTATTTTGGTTTTTAGGACATCCAGAGGTTTATATAGTATTGTTACCCGCATTAGGAATTACATCAGAAATTATAGCAACTAATGCACGAAAGCCTATTTTTGGATATAGAGCCATGGTAGCTTCTATTTTGGCAATCGCATTCTTATCGACTATTGTTTGGGGACATCATATGTTTATTTCAGGAATGAACCCTTTCTTAGGATCAGTATTTACTTTTACTACACTTTTAATAGCGATTCCATCAGCAGTAAAATCATTTAATTACATAACAACCCTTTGGAAAGGAAATTTACAGTTAAACCCTGCTATGCTTTTTTCAATTGGTTTAGTCTCCACTTTTATTACAGGAGGTTTGACAGGTATCATATTAGGGGACAGTACCCTAGATATTAATGTGCACGACACCTATTTTGTAGTAGCCCACTTTCACTTAGTGATGGGTATTTCTGCATTATACGGTCTTTTTGCTGGTGTTTATCATTGGTTCCCTAAAATGTTTGGACGCATGATGAATAAGAATTTAGGCTATATCCACTTTTGGGTAACTGCTGTTTGTGCTTATGGTGTTTTTTTCCCAATGCACTTTATAGGTATGGCTGGTTTACCTAGACGATATTATACAAATACAGCCTTCCCGTACTTTGACGATTTAGCGAATATCAATGTTTTGATTACAGTATTTGCTTTGATTGCAGGAGTAGGCCAATTAGTGTTTTTATATAATTTTATTCATAGTATGTTCTATGGTAAAGAAGCTGAACAAAATCCATGGCGCTCAAACACCCTTGAATGGACAGCTCCAGTTGAGCATATACATGGTAATTGGCCTGGAAAGATACCACACGTTCACCGCTGGGCATATGACTATTCTAAACCTGGACATGAGGAAGATTTTGTTCAACAACACATTCCTTTAAAAGAAGGAGAAGAAGAGATGCATCATTAATCAACACAATTTTTAAGTAAAAAACTGCCTTATTTCACAAACGATTTAAGGCGTTTTTTATTAAATGGAATCCTTAAATCTCATTTTTATTGCACTTTAAATAGTTTATCTTTGGAATAATGAATGAAAATCTAGATCCAACTGACAATGAGTTTTCTCCAGAAGAGCAAGATTTTGATCGTGCATTAAGACCACTTAGTTTTGATGATTTTGCAGGACAAGAGGCTATTTTAGAAAACTTAAAAGTTTTTGTAGAAGCAGCTAAGCAGAGAAATGAAGCTTTAGATCACACCTTGTTCCACGGTCCACCCGGCCTTGGTAAAACTACCCTAGCTCATATTCTTGCCAATGAACTAGAAGTGGGTATTAAATTTACTTCAGGTCCAGTTTTGGACAAGCCAGGAGATTTAGCAGGCTTGCTAACTAACCTTCAGCCAAGAGATATTCTTTTTATTGATGAAATTCATCGCTTAAGTCCAATAGTAGAAGAATATTTGTATTCAGCCATGGAAGATTACAAGATTGATATCATGATAGAATCAGGTCCAAATGCTAGAACTGTTCAAATTAATTTAGAGCCTTTTACCCTCGTAGGAGCTACTACTCGCTCAGGATTACTTACAGCACCAATGCGAGCTCGTTTTGGTATAAGTAATCGATTAGAGTATTATTCAACAGAATTATTAGCTACCATAGTTGATCGTAGTTCTGAAATTCTTAACGTTCCTATAGATCATAAAGCTGCAATAGAAATTGCAGGAAGAAGTAGGGGTACACCCCGAATTTCAAATAGCTTACTAAGAAGAGTACGTGATTTCGCTCAAATTAAAGGAGATGGAACTATTGACATGAAAATCACTCAATTCGCACTGAAAGCTCTACAGGTTGATGCCCACGGATTAGATGAAATGGATAATAAAATATTACTCACTTTAATTGATAAATTTAAAGGTGGTCCAGTAGGTATTACTACTTTGTCAACAGCAGTCTCTGAAAATGCCGAAACTATTGAAGAAGTATACGAGCCTTTTTTAATTCAACAAGGTTTTATAGTTCGAACTCCAAGAGGAAGAGAAGTTACAGCCAGAGCCTACAAGCACCTTGGTCGGATTAAAAACAATCAAGATGGTTTGTTTTAAACAGTTTTATAAATGACCTTATTTTGTTAAACTCTTCACGTAATAGTTTAAAAATAAAATCTCAAGCTAAAGCACTAGGTTTTTTGTCTTGTGGAATTTCTAAAGCTGATTTCTTAGAAGATGAGGCACCTCGCTTAGAAAAGTGGCTTAATCAAAATCATCATGGGACCATGAGTTATATGGCTAATAATTTTGATAAGCGACTGGATCCTAGAAAGTTAGTTCCTGGGGCTAAAAGTGTGGTTTCTCTTTTATTAAATTACCACACAGATAAATTACAAGATAATCCTGATTCACCAAAAATTTCTAGTTATGCTTTTGGTGCTGATTATCATGAAGTGACCAAGAAAAAGCTTAAAAAACTTATTAACTATATTCAAGAAGAAATAGGAGAAGTTGATGGTCGTGTATTTGTAGATTCAGCTCCAGTTATGGATAAAGCTTGGGCTGCTAAAAGCGGTCTAGGATGGGTTGGTAAAAACACAAATTTAATCTCTAAAAAAACAGGTTCTTTTTTTTTTATAGCAGAATTAATTCTAGATCTAGAATTAGATTATGATTTTCCCGCAACGGATCATTGTGGAAGTTGTACCGCATGTATTGATGCTTGTCCTACCCAGGCATTAATTGCACCATATCAAATTGATGGAAGTAAATGTATTTCGTATTTCACAATTGAACTAAAGGAGGAAATTCCGAATGATTATAAAGATAAAATGGATAATTGGGCTTTTGGCTGTGATGTTTGTCAAACGGTCTGTCCTTGGAATCGATTTGCAACCCCACATCAAGAGCCTGAATTTGATCCAAATCCAGACTTGCTCTCGATGTCTAAAGGAGATTGGGAAGATATGACAGAAGAGGTATTTGGAGTTTTGTTCAAAAATAGTGCTATTAAACGAGCTAAATTCGATGGAATTAAAAGAAACATTAAGTTTTTAAAGTCATAAAAACATTTTCTAATTAGACCGACTCTTAAATTGACTTATTTTTTTTTATGCGGTAGATTCTCTTTCAATCAATTTTGTTTTTAATATAATTGTTTTAAATGAAACATTTATTTTTTGTTTTAAATCTAGCTGCTCTTTTAAAAACAATTCCATCGTTTTTACACCCATTTCAAATGCTTCCTGATCAATAGAAGTAATTGGTGGAGTTATCACCGAAGCAGATTCAATATTTCCAAATCCTGAAACGCGAATCTCAGAGGGTATACCTATACCATTTTCTTTACAAAACTTCACTGCTCCTATAGCTAAGGGATCACTAAAGCAGACTAAACCATCTAATTCAAGTTCTTTTTTAAATAGTTCTTTTGTAAGTTTATATCCATCCTTAACAGTACTTTTTTTTGATATTGCAACAAGATTAGTGTCAAATTTAAAATTATTTTTTTCGAGTGCATTTCTATAACCAGAAAACCGATCAATAGAATTCTGAGGAATTAAAGTTCCTCTAAGATTGCCAATTTTCTTACATCCTTTATCAATTAAATTTTGCGTAGCAATAAACCCCATTTTTTCGTCATCAATGACCACTTTAGAGCAGTTAACTAATCTAGAGGTTCTGTCAAATAGAATTAGGGAGGATTCAGAATTAAGAACCTTATTCAAATGGTCAAAATTAATTGTGTCTTTTGCCAGGGAAATAAATATACCATCTACTTTTTGATTTATTAAATCATCAACTAATTTTTTTTCTAAGTCTTCTGACTCATTTGAGTTGCATATTATTAATTGATATTCATTTTTATTTGCTTCTTGCAGCATTCCCTTTAAAACCTTAAAAAAAAAATAATTTTCTATATTAGGTATAATTAATCCAATTAATTTAGTTTTTCTAGTTCTTAGATAGGCTGCTTGTTTATTTGGCTGATAACCAACTTTTCTGGCATAATTTTTAATTTTTTCTTTTGTTATTTCACTAATATCGGAATAGTTTTGAAGTGCTTTAGAAACTGTAGTTGGAGAAACATTTAATTCTTTTGCAATTTCTTTTAATGTCAAGCCCATGATTTTTATTAAATATTAATAAGAACGCCTTACTAAATCGATTTAGTAACAAATATAGTATATTATTAACAAAATATTAAGAATGGTATAAAATCAATGATTAACCTTGTGATTGAATTAATTTAAACTAATCTAAACAATGAAAAAAGATTTTCTAAAAAAAATCCTGTACGGTATAGCGTTTCTTCTATCAGCAGGATTATATGCCCAAAATATATCTGGGACAGTTACAAGTGACGATGGCCCATTACCAGGCGCTACCATCTTAGTCCAAGGATCTGATAATTTTGCTACTACTGATTTCGACGGAAATTTTACAATAGAAGCTGAACAAGGAGCAATTCTTGAAGTTTCTTTTGTTGGATACACTTCTCAGGAAGTTTCAGTCTCAGGTGACCAGATTTCAATTAAACTTACTCTTGACAATCAACTAGATGAGATTGTAGTAATAGGTTATGGATCCAAAACCAGAGCAAATTTAACTGGTTCTGTTGCTTCAGTCAAAATGAGTGATGCAATTAAAGTACCTGTTGTGAATGCAGCAGAGTCAATTCAAGGTCGTGTTGCCGGTGTTACTGTGGTTACCAATGGTCAGCCTGGAAGTGCGCCAACAGTTAGAATTCGTGGTTACGGAACACCTAATAACAATAATCCACTTTATATCATAGATGGTGTTCAAACAAATGATGCTTTTGTATTGAATAGTATAAACCCTGCTGATATAGATCAAATCAATGTATTAAAAGATGGAGCTGCAGCAATTTATGGTTCAAGAGCTTCAAACGGTGTAATTATTATAACCACAAAAAAAGGAAAGGGCGATGGAGTTCCATCGATAACTTTCGAAGCGAACTATGGTAGTCAAACTGCTGGTAATTTACCTCAGTTGTTGGATGCAAAACAACACGGTCAAATGATTTGGGATAGTAAATTAAACGATGGTGTAACACCAGCACACCCTCAATACGGAACAGGCTCTTCTCCTGTAATTCCTTCATCTCTTCAGGGAGTCGGGGTTCCTTCCACAACAGTCAACCCCAATGGAACAGACTGGTTAGATGCAATATTTCAGACGGCAGCTTCACAAAATTATAATCTTTCTGTTCAAAACGGAAATGAGAAAGGGAGTTTTTTACTTTCTGCAAATTATCTTAAAAGAGATGGTATTCAAATTGAAACAGGTTATGAGCGTGCTGGTACTAGACTAAATTCTGAATTCAAGATCAGAGATAATATCACAATAGGCCAACACATGAATATTACTTTTGACAAAGAAAGACAGGGTAATCAAGTTCAAGGAGCTTTACGTTCTTCTCCCTTAATTCCTTTAAGAGATAATGATGGTGATTTTTCAGGTATTTACAGAACTCCGCTTGGTTTAGGTAATATAAATTCACCATACGCTACTCTAGTAAGAGGTAAGGATGACTATAATAAGTCAACGCGTGCTCTAGGAGATGTTTATTTAATAGCTGAACTATTGGAAGGTTTAACTTTTAAAACTTCTTATGGAGGCCAAATGCGTTATTTAAACGGTAGAAACTATGCTCCAAGCGCACCAGAGTCTGAAACAGGAGGATCGCAGACATTAACTGAACGAAACTTTATGAATTATGAGTGGGTATGGTCAAATACTTTAAATTATTCTAAAAGT
>CAJWAE010000055.1 GCA_913020075.1 uncultured Flavobacteriaceae bacterium | reverse complement strand
AAATGTCGCTTTTCTTGTACGGTTTGGTTAACCCGCACTGTTTTTAATGTTAACTTTTTGAAAAACTGAAGGGACGAAGAAACGCGGAAAAACGGTTTTTGTTTTTTGAGGTACATACCAAAGAAATTTCTATTTTGGAAATATCGGAAGATCTCACACACGTGTTAGTTATGTAATAAGTGTCGCTTTTCTTGTACAATTAAGTTAATTTCACATTGTTTTTGATATTAGCTAAATTTGAAAATTGAGTAGACGAAAGAACGGTGAGAGATATTTATCATCTTTGAAAAACATATCAGAAAAATATCTGTTTTGAAAATACTGGAAAAATATCTGAGGTGTGGTAATTTAGTAATAAATGTCGATTTTCTTGTATGCTTTAGTTAATTTGCACTGCTTTTGATGTTGACTAGATTTGAAAGTTGGGAAGACGAAAAAACAGGTTTTGTTTTTTCAAGTACTGAAAAAATATCTGAAGTACCACAAATTAGTAATGCGTGCCACCTTTCTTGTATAATTTGGTTAATACTGCACCGTTTTTAGTGTTGATTTAATTTGGACCCTACAAGAGGGGAAGTGAAAAACGTTTTTTAAAATATTTTTGAAGAAATATTTTGTAAAAAAACGTTTTTCATTACAAAGTAACGCAAAAAAACACGAAAAACACGATTTTTGAAAAACAAAAAAACGAAAAAACGCGAAAAACACGATTTTTGAGAATCAGAAGCACGAAAAAACGCAAAAAACACGATTTTTGAGAATCAGAAGTACGAAAAAACGCAAAAAACACGATTTTTGGGAATCAGAAGTACGAAAAAACGCAAAAAACACGATTTTTGAGAATCGAAAACACGGAAAAACGCGAAAAACACGATTCTTAGAAATTGAAAAAACAGAAAAACATCAGAGAAATCTCTGTTTTATAAATACTGATGAATCTCTCAAATGCGTTAATTTAGTAATAAATGTCGCTTTTCTTGTACGGTTTGGTTAACCCGCACTGTTTTTAATGTTAACTATTTTGAAAAACTGGGAGGACGGAAAAACGATTTTTGTTTTTGAGTAACACTCCAGATGAATTTCTGTTTTTGAACAGTGGAAAATATCTGGGATACTGTAATTTAGTAATGAGTGTCTCTTTTCTCGTATAGTTTAGTTAGTTTTGCGCTGTTTTTAATGTTGATTACATTTGGACTCTGCAAGGAAGAGAGTGAAAAACGGTTTTAAAATGTTTTTGAAGAAATATTTTGTGAAAAACGGTTTTCATTACAAAAAATAGCGAAAAAACACGATTCTTAAAAGTGGAAAAACGGAAAAACGGGGAAAGACGTTTTTTTTCCTCAAAAACACAAGAAAACGTTTTTTATAGCCGAAAATGCGGAAAAACAAGCTAACTTAGTAATGAATGTTACTTTTCTCGTACAATTTAATTAATTTCACGCTGTTTTTAACGTTAATTAGATTTGGACCCTACAAGGAGGAAAGTGAAAAACGTTTTTTGAAATATTTTTGCAGAAATATTTTGTAAAAAAACGTTTTTCATCCCGAAGTAACACAAAAAAACACGAAAAACACGATTTTTGAAAAACGAAAAAACGGAAAAACGCGAAAAACACGATTTTTGGTAATCAGAAGCGCGGAAAAACGCGAAAAACACGATTGTTTGTGATTGAAAAAAGGAAAAACACGGAAAAACGTTTACTTACCTTTTTAGCACACCAAAAAGCACGATTTTCGAGGATCAAGAACACTGAAAAGCGCAAGAAAGTAGTTCCTGTTTTCAAAAACACGGAAAAATATTTTTTTATTACCAAAAACGTCCTAATTTAGTAAAGAATGTCGCTTTTCTTGTATAGTTTAGCTAACTTATCGCGATTTTTAAGATCAGTCTTACTTGGACCCTACAAGAAGAGAAAGGAAAGGGGAAGCATATGTCGAGCGAAGCGATGACGAACACCCTTTAGTCTGTCGTGTGGAACAATGACGAGCTTTAGAAGAATGACCGAAGATTTTTTTTAATTGGGGGTAGGGAGAAAGTTGGGGTAAGGCTTTGATCAGAGGTAACTAGAAGTGCTTGATGTAAGTCTCGTCGTCAGTGCCTTGGACGTATTGGGGGATCTTCTATAGAAGATCCCCCGGTATATATAGAAGATAGTCTTCTATATATAGTGTTTTTGGAGTTGTAGACTCCAAAAACACGTCTTTTATAATATTTCCGCAGTAATATTATAAAAGCATACCTTACAATGTCTTATGCCTTATAATTAATAAAAAAAATGTCTTACCTTCTAATTGTTAGTTGTTTACTAAGTTATTTAGTTGGATAGGATGTACAGTAATTTACTTACCAATCTATTTGGTAGGATAAGATGTGTAGTAACTTATTTATGAATCCACTTGACTAAAAGTATACGCGTAGTTTTGTCTCCAATCAATTACTCGTCAATCAACTGAATGTCTTGCGCTTTATGACTTTCCTTAACTTTCTTGTGAGGGGGTTTCACTTCTTCGTGTTTTCTAAGATCGAAGACGACTTTCCAGTGTTTCTGACGGTCTTCCATTTTCTGAAAATTTTGATAGTTCTTCCTGAAATTCTATTTGTAGGTACTTTGGTACTAATGATAACTTTCCTCAAAATTATCACTTTCTCCATTGGTGTCTTTGTAAGCCAAAAGAAAGATATTTCCTCACTAGCTGTGTAAAATTAATAAAACTAATGAATAGCCTTTGCCCATAAGGGCCGTTTCAAGCGAAAACCCCAATAGTGTTACATTGTAGTGATCTCTACACCCTACAATTAAAAAAGTTTTAATTGGTAAGTCTATAACAAAAATGTGTGGAAGATTTTGTTAAGTTAAAAATGGTCCTAAACAAGTTCGGCTAAGGTTTGAATAATTGGACATTCTACCCTGTAGATGATTATAAATTTAATCAATAAAATAGCAAGCTAAGCTATTCTCCCATTAACCCTGTAAAATTAAAAAAAGCGGTGAATAGCCTCCGTCTATAGGAGTCATTTCAAGCGAAAACCCCAATAGTGTTACATTATAGTGGTTTCTACATCTTATTATTAAAAAAGTTTTAATTGGTGAGTTTACAACAAAAATGTGTGGGAGATTTTGCTAAGTTATAAATGGTTCCAAACAGGTTTGGCTAAGGTTTGAATAATTGGACATTCTATCCTGTAGATGACTATAAACTTAATCAATAAAATAGCAAGCCAAGCTATTCCCCCATTAACCCTGTAAAATTAAAAAAGCGGTGAATAGCCTCTGTCTACAAGAGCCATTTCAAGTGAAAAATCAAATAGTGTTATATTGTAGTGATACCTACATTATATAATTAAAAAAGTTTTTATTGGCAAGTTTATAACGAAAATGTGTGGAAGATCTTGTCAAGTTAAAAATTCTTTCAAACAGAGCATTATTCTTCAACGAACAAGACGTTTGTGCATTAAATTTTTTTGTTTTCAACGTTTTTCTGTTTTTTCAAATCTTATTAGTAATAAATGCGATCTTTTGTGTACTGTTTAGTTAGTGAAAGTATTTTTTCCCCATTCCTTCCATTTGGATGCTACATGAAGAAGTTGTAAAAAATTATTACTAAATATTTGTTCTGCAAATTTCAATTCTCACATCGAACAAATGAGAAGAAAAACTATTAAACTTTATTCGCCAAAATCTTTTCAGTATTCTACTAATCGTGTAACGGCTAAAGTAGAGCAATGGTAGCTCACTGGGCTCATGCCCCAGAGGTTGTAAGTTCAATTCTTACCTTTAGCATTACAATTTGGAGTTTTTTTGTGAAAAAAAACTTGTAGCTCAATGGTAGAGCATGCGCTTGATAAGCGCAAGGTTGGTAGTTCAAATCTACCCAAGTTTAAGAAAAGTTTTATTCTAGCTTTTTCGTAGACTATAAATAATATAAAGATGACATTAAAAAAAAAATATTTAAGAAAAAAAATAAAAAATTTTACCATAAATTTTGGACCCCAACACCCAGCTGCTCATGGAGTATTACGACTTGTCTTAGAGTTAAAAGGGGAAATTGTAGAAAGAGCAGATCCTCACATAGGTTTATTACACAGAGGGACTGAGAAATTAATTGAATATAAAAACTATTTACAAGCGTTACCTTATTTTGACCGTTTAGATTATGTTTCTATGATGTCTCAAGAGCACACTTTTTGTTTGGCCATCGAAAAACTATTTAATTCTAAAATCCCAATCCGTGCTCAATATATACGAGTTTTATTTGCAGAAATTACGAGAGTTTTGAATCATTTATTAGCTGTTGGTTGTCACGCTATGGATGTTGGAGCCATGACGCCTTTCTTATGGTCTTTTGAAGAGAGAGAAAAATTAATGGAATTTTACGAACGAGTATCCGGAGCCCGGATGCATGCCGCGTATTTTAGGCCAGGAGGAGTTCAAGCTGATATACCTCTCGGTTTACTTAATGACATTTTTCTATTTGTAGAGCAATTTACAATTAGACTTTTAGAAGTTGAAGATATGCTAACGGAAAATAGGATTTGGAAACAACGTTTGGTCGATATAGGAGTTGTTTCTGCTAAGAGTGCTCAAGAATGGGGTTTTAGCGGTGTGATGTTACGCGGTTCAGGTATCGATTGGGATCTTAGAAAAAGTCAACCTTACGAGATATATAATGATTTAAAATTTGATGTCCCCGTAGGTACGAATGGTGATTGTTATGATAGATACTTAATTAGAATTTTCGAAATGAAAGAATCTTTGAAAATAATAGAACAGTGTTTGAACGGATTACCTTTAGGTATTGTTAAAAGTAGTGACAAAAAACTAACACCCCCTTCTAGAAAAGATTTAAAACAATCGATGGAGTCTTTAATACATCACTTCAAATTATATACCCAAGGGTTTGTTGTACCCTTCAATGAAACTTACATGGGTAGTGAAGCCCCTAAAGGTGAGTTTGGAGTATATTTAATTTCGAACAACACCAATAGACCTTATAGATGTAAAATCAAAGCCCCTGGATTTGCACATTTGCAAGCATTGGATTATATGTCAAAAGGCCATTTAATTGCTGATGTTGTTACTATAATAGGTACCCAAGATATTGTTTTTGGAGAAGTAGATCGCTAAGATGCTAAAAACATTTAAAGTTCTTCACGATTTAAAGTGTTTTTCTGACGGAAGTTTGCTACTAAACGTCAGTTTCAAAGGTATTAATGTTTCCAAAAATATCAATTTTAGTAAAAGTGATTTCAAACGTTTTCAAATGGAATCTACTCAAAAATCTATATTAAACCTTACTGATTCTGGAAATATAAAATACAGGAAAAAATATTTTTGGTTGAAAACCCAAAAAACTATTTAGTCATGAACAAACAGGTAATTATTTCAAATTTACGTTATTTGTCCAAAATATGTCCTTTAGAAAAAATTCAAATTTTTGACGATAATCTTATTATTATTGTGAAGCCAAATGTTTTAGTAGATATTTTAACTTTTTTCAAATACCATATTTCATATCAGTTTAAATTGTTATCCTGTATCTCAGGAGTAGACTATCCGATGAATAAATATAGGTTCAAAATTGTGTATGAATTATTGAGCGTAAGGTATAATTTTAGGATAAGAATAAAAACATTTACTCACGAACTTCTAGGTGTGGAATCTTGTGATAAACTTTTTCTCGCAGGAGGTTGGTATGAGTGTGAAATTTGGGATATGTTTGGTGTTTTTTTCAAGAATCATTCCAATTTAAAAAGAATTTTAACAGACTACGGGTTCGAAGGTTATCCTTTGAGAAAAGACTTTCCTTTAAGTGGTTTTATTGAAATGAGATACCATGAAATTGAAAAACGTGTTCTAAACGAATCTATTGAATTGTGTCAAGAGTACAGAACGTTTGCATTCCTTTCCCCTTGGGAAACTCAAAATAATACGTAAAATTTTTTTATGAAAAATCAAATTAGAAAAGATAAAACGAAAAGAAAATTTGTTTTCGAGTCTGAAAATAAATGTATTATATTAAAAAGTATTGCTAAGAATAAAAATTTATCTGACCCCAGTCGTTGGTCAGCCAATTTAAGATTAACGGACTTAAATTCCAAAACAAGAAAATCTAAGTTGGTAGACCGATGTGTCTTAACAGGTAGAAAATCTAAAATAGGAAAATCCTATAAATTCTCGAGGTTATCTTTTCTGAAGTTAGCCAGAAACGGGTGGATTTCTGGGCTTAAAAAATCTGCGTGGTAAATATTCCAATTAAACTATCTTCTTAATTCAATAAGAGCCTGTCTCTATCGTCTAGTGGTTAGGACGTTATCCTTTCACGATAATAACACGGGTTCAAGTCCCGTTAGAGATAAAAGAAGTTTTATTGTTTCCAAATTTTAACGTCAATTATTTACCTGAAACCATTTTCGAATTCAAGTGTAATATTAAAAAGTTCATTTCAAATACTCTGTCATAATATTTTGTAGGGGGAATCATTTATGAATTTTTTAATTTTCGGAGAGATGACTGAGTGGTCTATAGTGAAGATTTGCTAAATCTTTGTGTAGTCAAAAATTCTATACCGTGGGTTCGAATCCCACTCTTTCCTTCGCACGTTAAAATGATCTCTGGTCTTATCAAAGAACTTAATCCTGTTTATTTTAATTTTAATGAGTCTTTATTATATTTTGAATTTCTTCCTATCCTAATTTTTTTAATTATTGCAATAGCTTTAGCTGCAATAATAGTTTCATTATCATATTTATTAGCAATTCAAAACCCTGAAACTGAAAAACTATCATCTTACGAATGTGGTTTCGAGCCATACGAAGATGCTCGAAATATCTTCGATGTTAAATTTTATTTGGTAGCCATTTTATTTATAATTTTTGATATTGAAACCATGTTTTTGTTACCTTGGAGTATTAGTCTAGCGCAATTGAGCACTTTAGGGTTTTGGTCGATGATTGATTTTATTATAGAATTAGGAGTGGGATTTGTTTACGTCTGGTATTGTGGTGCATTAGAGTGGGATTAAATAAAAGTTTATCTTATTTCATTCGAATTTTAAAGTCAATAAAAAACAATTTTATAACATTATTCACAGTTAATTTTCTCATGGCAAACATAACTCAGTTGGTTAGAGTGTTAGGTTGTGGTTCTAAAAGTCACGGGTTCAAATCCCGTTGTTTGCCTATTTTTTT
Organism: uncultured Flavobacteriaceae bacterium; assembly: GCA_913020075.1. Classification (GTDB taxonomy): domain Bacteria; phylum Bacteroidota; class Bacteroidia; order Flavobacteriales; family Flavobacteriaceae; genus MS024-2A. Next base: position 3,857 of record CAJWAE010000055.1, on the reverse strand, counting down.
TGTTAAGTTTTATAATAAATATTTAAAGCGTTAAGGGAAAGCCTAAACATCAAACTTGAAAATTACGGACGTTTAACGACGAAACATTATAACGAGTATTATTTTACTGAGAGTTATAAATCTCCGTGTCAGAAAACTGAACTTTTTATTTAAGTTTTTTATTTTCGGCGCGAAAGCGCAGAATGTAAAATAAAATAACTCAGTGAACTGAAACATCTAAGTAACTGAGACAAAAATCAATCGAGAAGTCGTAAGTAGTGGTGAACGAAAATGACCTAGACTATTTTCCAATTTCAAATGGGAATTATTTAATATTATGCAGCCAAAGAAGGAAACATTTATATGTAGCCCTGTAAAATAACACCTATTTTAAATATATTTTTAGTAAAATGGTACAAGTCGTGTGCTGTTTAAATAATGGGGGACCACCCTCAAGTCTATAAAGTTTAGATGATTGATAGTGAATTAGTACCGTAAGGGAAAGGTGAAAATAGAATTTCATTTTGAAAAAGTGAAAAAGCGATTCTGAAACTTAACGCTGGCAAGCAGTTGAAGCTTTGTAATAAACCAAAAGTGACAGCGTACCTTTTGCATAATGGATCAACGAGTTTATTTAAGAGGCAAGCTTAAATTTTTTAATGTAGGCGAAAATAAATTAAGTTTTAAATTGCTTTTAAGTCTCTTAAGTAAGACCCGAAACTAGGTGATCTAACCATGAACAGGTTGAATCTATAACGGTAACGTTATTTGGAGGACCGAACTCGTGTATGTGGAAAAATACTGAGATGATTTGTGGTTAGGAGTGAAAGGCTAAACAAACCTAGAGATAGCTGGTTTTCTGCGAAATCTATTTAAGTAGAGTGATTAAAAACTTTATTTTGTGGTAGAGCACTCGATAAATGAAGGGAATGTAAAATTTTACTGAATTTAATGAAACTCCGAATACAAAATAAAAGAATTTAATTAAACAGACTATGAATGCTAAGATTCTTAGTCAAGAGGGAAACAGCCCAGATTATTCGTTAAGGCCCTCAAAAGTAATTAAGTGAAAAAATTGTGAGAAAATTAAGACAATCGGTAGGTAGGCTTGGAAGCAGCCATCCTTTAAAGAAAGCGTAACAGCTCACTGGTTTAGTTTTCTTGCGGTGAAAATGTATAGGGACTCAAATTACTTGCCGAAACGGTAAATTTATATTAAAATTAAATGGTAGCAGAACGTTCTGTAATTCAAAGAAAATTTATGGTGACATAAATTGGAGAAATCAGAAGTGAAAATGTTGATATGAGTAGCGAAAAACAGTGTAAAATAAACATTGTCGCCTTAAGTTCAAGGTTTCCAAAGGAAGGCTAAACCTCTTTGGGTAAATCGGTCCCTAAGAATAAGACGAAAGTCATTTATTGATTTAATGGGTTAACAAGTTATTTTTCTTGTATTTGAAAACACGTGACAAAGTATAAAGATTATTTTTATTTTATGGTAATTAAATAAAAGTTTTTTAATATTTTCTGGAAAAAGCGTTCAAAAAAACCGTACTGTAAACCGACACAGGTGAACAAATTTAGAAAATTAAGGCGCTTGAGCGAATTGTATTGAAGGAACTCGGCAAAATAACTCCGTAACTTCGGGAGAAGGAGTAGCTTTCGAAGGGCAACCTTTGAAAAGCTGGCACAAAATTGGGAACAGCGACTGGTTAATAAAACCACAGGTCTCTGCAAATTCGAAAGAAGAAGTATAGAGATTGACGCCTGCCCGGTGCTGCAAGAATAATAGAAAAAGTTTAGGCTTCGACTATAAACCCCAGTAAACGGCGGCTGTATTTCTGACGGTCCAAAGGTAGCGAAATTCCTTGGCATTTAATTGATGTCCTGCATGAATGGCGTAACGACTGTTCTACTGTCTCCAATACAACCTCAGTGAAATTGAATTCTCTGTGAAGATGCAGAGTTCCTACGGCTAGACGGAAAGACCCCGTGCACCTTTACTATAGTTATGTACTGTAATGAAAAATTTTATGTGTAGAATATGTGGAAAGTTATTAATAGATTTTTACGCAAGTAAATTATTTAAATTCTTCTGAAATACCACTCTTAAAATTTTTCATTACTCATTTTTTAAGACACTGCATAATGGGTAGTTTGACTGGGGCGGTCGCCTCCTAAAGAGTAACGGAGGCGCACAAAGGTAAGTTCAAATTAAAACACATTAATTGTAGAGCGTAATAGTATATTGCTTGCCTGACTGTAAGATTCACATATCAAGCAGGGACGAAAGTCGGTTATAGTGATCCGGTGATTCTGTGTGGAAAAGATCATCGCTCAACGGATAAAAGGTACGCCGGGGATAACAGGCTTATCACTCTCTAGAGACCTTATCGACGGAGTGGTTTGGCACCTCGATGTTGGATTATCGCATCCTGGAGTTGTAAGTGGCTCCAAGGGTCTGGCTGTTCGCCAAGTAAAGCGGTACATGATCTGAGTTTAGAACGTCGTGAGACAGTTTGGTCCCTATCTACCGTAGGCAGTAAAAAATTGAGAAGAGTAAACCCTAGTACGAGAGGACCGGGAAAAATAAACCTATGGTGTATCGATTGTTAAACCATTAGCATAGTCGAGTAGCTACGTTTATAATAGATAATCGCTGAAAGCATCTAAGCGAGAAACTAACTTCAAGATTTATTTTTTTAAAAATGTAATAGATAATTACTTTGATAGGCTTAGTGTATAAGGATTGTAAAATTTTAAAGCTAATAAGTACTAATTTTTTTTAAGTTATTATAATTTAACAAAATTTTTTCTAATGATTTTATAATAAAATAGATTTCAATTCGAAAGAATTTTTATTAATTTATGTAAATATTTGAAAAATTATTTGTATTTGAGTTTGATCCTGGCTCAGGATGAACGCTAATAGTATGCTTTACACATGCAAGTTGTACGAAATCATTTTCGTAGCGTACGGGTGAGGAAAACATAAAATTTTACCTTTTAGATTAGGATAAAACGAATCCAAATTAAAATTTGGAAAATTTATTTAATAAAATAATTGTTAATACTAAATAAAATAAAGAACAACTTATAGTTGTTCGCTAAAAGATAATTTTGTGTAAGATTAGGTAGTTGGTAATTTAAAAGCTTACCAAGCCTTTGATCTTTAGTTGGTCTGAGAGGATGATCAACCACACTGGAACTGAAATAAGGTCCAGGCCAATTTTTGGCCAGCAGTGAGGAATATTGGACAATGAACGAAAGTTTGATCCAGCAATACTATCTGAATGATGACGGCTTTTTAATTATAGGTTGTAAAATTCTTTCGTTAAAGATGATAATGACATTATTTAAAGAAGTTTTAGTCCCGGCTAATCTCGTGCCAGCAGCCGCGGTAAAACGGGAGGGGCAAGCGTTATCCGGAATAACTGGGCGTAAAGAGTTCGTAGACTGTATTGTAAGTTATTTGTTAAAACCTAAACAGTAATTTTAGAAAAGCATTTAATACTGCTATACTAGAGTTTTTCACAGAAAAGTAGAATTTCATGTGGAGGAGTGACAACCGTAGATATATGAAGGAACACCAATAGCGAAAGCAACTTTTTAGTAAAAACTGACGTTGAGGAACGAAAGTATAGGTAGCAAACAGGATTAGATACCCTGGTAGTCTATACCGTAAATTCTGAGTGCTGTAATTCAGAATATTTATTTCATTTTTTATTTATTTTGGATTTTTTAAGCTAACGCCATAAGCACTCCGCCTGAGGAGTACGATCGCAAGGTTGGAACTCAAAGGAATTGACGGGGGCCTACCACAAGTGGTGGAGCATGTGGTTTAATGCGATAATCCGCGCAAAACCTTACCAACCCTT
>CAJWAE010000054.1 GCA_913020075.1 uncultured Flavobacteriaceae bacterium | reverse complement strand
TAACTTTTGTTTAGAGTATGGAATTTGAAGTGCTAAACTATCTGCTTCACTAAGATTTTGATGAAGGGAGTTGCTAATCTCTATTAATTTTTGAAAAGTATTAGTTAATTGATTTTCATTATATATTGAACTGTAGTTTAAAGTTTTGTGAAGGGGGAGACGATAGTAATTTAATCCCCAACTTAGATAAAAAACTAAGCTGATAAACGAAATGATTGCCAATCCATTTTTTAAAAATGATTTAAAAAAAAATTTTCTTTTTTTGATACTTTGAATGACGCTAAGGATAATAGTTAAGATAGATAGCCCATATAAAACATCACCAAATGAAAAAGTAAGGTTTTCGAAAAAAAATTTATGAGATTTGTATATAAAAGTGTAGAACCTTTCACTATAATAAGTTTCAATCCATTCTGGATGTTTACTAACCCAAACTATAACAATCCACTGAAGAGGAATTAAGCAAATAAGAAAAAACCTTATTTTGTTCATGTATATTATTAAAAAAGATCAATTTAATATGATTTATAGGTATTATTAATACACACTAACTACTTCAACCTCAAAAATTAAATCAGATTTAGGCGGAATTCCTGGGATCCCATTAGCGCCATAAGCTATAGAGTAGGGTAGAAAAAGAGTGGCTTTATCTCCTTGATTTAAAAGACGAAGTCCTTCTTTAAATCCTTCAATCATTCGACCATCTTGACCTACTTGTGCATCTAGAGGTGAATATTGACCTGCGCTCATTCGCTTTTCATTTAGAAGATTATTTGCAATTGCTATCTCAGATTTACTAGTCTCTAGCAAAGACCCATCAGCAAAATATACTGCATAATGAACTTTTGCTCTATTAGTTGATCTTACAGCTATTCCATTCCCTTTAGAGGTGATATTATGTTGAAGCCCTGATTTTAATATAATTGCATCTTTTTTAATAATTTCAAATTTGGCAACATTTTTTTCTTTTATTATTGCTTGTTTAGCTTTTTTTTCTTTGGCTATTATTATTCTTTGTTGAAAAGAATTTTCAAAAATATAGGAAGCATCAAATTTTTTGGCATCCTTTCCTTTTCTTATAATAATTATTTTATCGATCAAATCATTTTGAGCTATACTGTCAACGACTTCCTGTCCTTCTATAACTTTTCCAAAAACAGTATGCTTACCGTCTAGCCATGGAGTAGCTTTATGAGTAATAAAAAATTGACTACCATTTGTTGCCGGGCCTGAATTTGCCATAGACAATATTCCTGCGCTATTATGGGTTAAATCAGTAAACTCATCATTGAATTTATATCCAGGTCCACCTGAGCCTGTTCCTGTTGGATCACCACCTTGAATCATGAAATCGGGAAGTACTCTATGGAATTTCAAACCATCATAATATTTTTTAGATTTAAATTCCTTACTGACTAAAGTATTTTTTCCTTCACTTAGTGAAACAAAATTGGCTACTGTTACAGGTGTCTTTTTATGCTCTAATTTGACAATGATAGATCCTTTATTTGTGGTTATTTCTGCATAAAGGCCTTCCTCTAGATTAGGATGTTGATTGTTACATCCGATTAATGATGATACAACAAGGAATAAAATAAATTTTTTTTTCATTAGATGAGATTGTTTTATAAATTATTTTCAATATTTGATAATCTTTCAATAGTAAAGCGCAAGGGTTGATTAACATTAATTTTTTCACCATCCCCCTGATATCCGTAACAAAGATATGAAGGAAAAAGAAAAACTACAACTTCACCGGTTTTCATTATCCTAAGACCCTCTCTCAATCCAGGTAAAAGATCTTCTTGATCTAATGAATACTCAACAATCCCTAAGGTTTTTTTGTCGTAAAGAACCTTATTGTTTAAATCTTCAATTTGATATTTAAATCTAACAACTTCACCTTTTTGAGGTGTATCTAAAGATTTATTAACTTGTTTTTTGTAAGCAAACAAAAATCCTGCTTCTGTTGAATTATAAATAAATAGGCTATCCTTTTTTGCTGCTGCTTTTAGTTCTTGCTCTTCTTGAAAAAATAGTTTTTTATTTCTATATGCTGATTGATTTAAAAAACCAGCTTTTTTTTTATTTAGGGCATGTCTTGGTATACTTTCTGAACAAGAATAATTACATAATAATAAAATAGCGATAAACTTTTTCATTTTAAAAGTTGTTTTCAATTTCTTTTACGGCTTTTTTAAAATTTAAAATAGTTTCTTGTAAATTAAGTTTAGACATTCCTCCTGCAGCGTTGTGATGGCCACCACCATTAAAATAAGTCCTAGCAAAGTCATTGACAGAAAAGTCTCCTTGTGAACGAAATGACATCTTTATTATTCCATTGCTTTCATTTTCAATCATGATACAAGAAAATGTGATACCGTCTAGACTTAATCCATAATTAACAAACCCTTCTGTATCTCCTTTTTTATAACTACAGCTATTTAACTCTTCTTGAGAAAGGGTAAGGTACACAATTGGTAAATCTTTGATTTGTGTCATATTGGAAAGAGTAATCCCCAGAAGTTTTAATCGACTAAATGAAGAGCTGTCATAAATTTTTTGATGGATTTGATCTCCATCTGCACCCTCTTCAACAAGATTTGCAATAGCTCGATGTGTTAAAGAAGTTGTAGAAGGATATCTAAAAGAGCCTGTATCTGTCATAATGCCTGTGTACAAGCATTTTGCAATTTCAGGAGAAAACAATTTTTTATCCAATGAGTTTATTAAATGATAAATCATTTCAGAGGTAGAGCTCATCTTGGGATCTGAATATTTCAAAAAAGCATATGAATCTGGGTTTTCATGATGATCTATCATTATTTTATGTGCACAGGATTTTTTAACCAGCGGTTCTAAATCTCCACATCGTGATAGAATATTAAAATCTAATGTAAAAATTAAAGTAGCTTGTTCGATTTTGACTCTGACTTCTTTTGGGTGTATTGTGTGTTTAAGAATACTATTTTCACCAGGCAACCATTTTAAAAAATCAGGATAATCATTAGGTGATATTATAACCACATCATGGTTTTTTTTTCTTAAAAAGCACATCCATGCTAAAGCACTTCCTAGTGCATCGCCGTCAGGATTTTTATGAGGTATAATGACTACTTTCTGAGTAGAATTAAGAATTAGTTTTAAATCAGTTATAAATTGTTTATCCATACTTAACAAAGATACTATTTTCACTTTAGTTGTTTATCAACTCTAAATATTTTTTAAATGTTTGAGGCTTTTGAACAAGGCTTTTAAAATACATTTACTAATTTTACACGAAATAAAAAAAATGGCAAATACTACTCTAATGATGATTAAGCCCGATGCTGTCGAAAATGGATACATAGGAAACATTCTTGAAAAGGTCACTTCAGCTGGTTTTAGAATAAAAGCATTAAAATTGACTCGATTAACATTAAGCGATGCGGAACATTTTTATGCAGTCCACAACAAGCGTCCATTTTTTGGAGAATTAGTTGCATTTATGACTCGAGGCCCAATAATAGCTGCTGTTTTAGAAAAGGAAAATGCAGTTAGTGATTTTAGAACACTTATAGGGGCTACTAATCCTTCGGAATCAGCAGAAGGAACGATTCGAAAACTATATGCTAAGTCAATGGGAGAAAATGCTGTACATGGTTCGGATAGTTATGAAAATGCTGCTATTGAAGCTGCTTTTCATTTTGCTTCTAGAGAAATTTTCTAACGTAGAATTATTTTTTTAATAACAGCAGACCCTAAATGTGAGTTAAGTCTTTTTACAATTGTTTCTAATTTATAAGTAAGTTCCATTTTTAAAGGTGCTGAATTCAAACCTACATATAAAATGTTATATGAGAAATTAATGTCACCTGTATATTGAATGATATTATCACCCATTACTTCTCCCCAGGCATTGCAAATTCGAACATTCTCCATTCCTTTTTTCAGAGATTTTTGCGATACAATATCTTTAAGAATATCCTTTATAGGCTTTGGATAAAGTTTATTTACTGATTTACTCATTTTTAAATTTTATAAAAACAGGGCGTTTATAATGAAAACTTCTTTTATCACTTTCTAAGATAAGCTTATGGCTATCTAAATAACTAATTTTTTTTGACCATTCGTCCCAAGGAGTTTTAAATTTTAAAAAGTAGTACTGTTTTTTTTGTATAATTATAAAAGAATTAGCATTTAAGGAGGTTTCAAATGTGAAACCAATTGCAGAGGACACTTTATTTAATTCACCTTGTTTTTCAGAGATAGAATAGTGGTCTAATAATGGCGCATTTGATTTTAGTTTAAAGATCTCATCCTGTTCAGTGATAAAATCAATTTCCCAGTAACCCTTTAAATGATTTATATCAGGAAGTTTGTCTGAAATACAGCTTTGAAGAAGGATTATATTCAGTAATAAACAAAGGGTAATATGTTTTTTATAATTTGAATAGGTCATAGCCTGATTGAGTATTTTTTAGCGCATTTACTGTCCTCTTTTCATGAGTATCTGTAATGAAAATTTGGCCAAAGTCATTTTGGTCAACAAGGTTGATGATATGTGAAACTCTCTGCTCATCTAACTTATCAAAAGCATCATCTAAAAGAAGAATTGGGGGATTACCAGTTTGCGTTTTAAGAAAATCAAATTGAGCAAATTTAAGGGCAACTAAAAATGTTTTTTGCTGTCCTTGGCTTCCATATTTTTTTATTGGCTGCTCATCCAAAAGAAACTGAATTTCGTCTTTGTGAACTCCTGTAGTTGTGAATTGAATTGCTTTGTCTTTTGAAATACTTGCTTCAAGTAATTCCGAGTGATTATTGTTATTTAATTGACTTTCATACAGTAAATTAACATTTTCATTTTTTCCGCATATATCTTGATAACGTGAGTTAAAAACAGTAAGAAATTCCTTCATAAACATTTTTCTAGCATTGTAAATAGGAGTACTTCTTGCTATAAGCTGATCATTATAGACTCCAATAGTTTCTTTATCATATGTGTGATTCAATGCAAAAAACTTTAACAATGCATTTCGTTGAGAAAGAATTTTATTATATTCAATAAGTTGTTTTAGAAATATAGGATCGGTTTGACCAATAGCTCCATCTATAAATTTTCTTCGTGTACTACTCCCCTCTGAAATTAAATCACGATCTGCTGGAGAAACAATTACCGTCGGAATTAGTCCAATATGATCTGCCAATTTTTGGTATTCTTTTCCATTTCGTTTCACTATTTTTTTTTGACCTTTTTTAAGACTACAAATAATTTTTTCATCACTGTCTTGCTTCTTATAACGTCCCTCAATTGCAAAAAAATCTGTACCTATTTTAATATTCTGAGATGCTACAGGGTTAAAGTAACTTTTCCCTAACGCTAAATGGTATATTACATCAAGAATATTTGACTTTCCAACTCCATTGTTTCCAATAAAACAATTGATTTTTGGATTAAAAGAAAAAGTTTTTGAACTTATGTTCTTATAATTAGTAATTGATAATTGTTTTAAATACATATTTTACAAAAATAATAAGTTAGAAGCTAGTGAAGGACTTTTTGAATTAGAATAAAAAGACTAATTTTGTGCGCTTAATAAATTGAACATGGCAACATACAAAAAAAGGGGTGCAAAAAAATCTATTACTACCAATAAAGAAACTGAAGATCACATAGAAAGTACTACTGCTGAAGTATTTGAAACTTTAGATACTTCTGCTTCCAGGACCGAAGAGTGGGTTGTTAAATACCAAAATTTTATTTTGGGTGCTATCGGTTTTATTGCCATTGGTGTCATTGGCTATTTGGGATATGAAAATTTCATAGTTGAGCCTAAAGAAAAAGAAGCGGTAAGTGAATTAAATCAAGCGCAATATTATTTTGAACTAGCCGTAAACAGCATAGATTCAGATTCATTGTTTAATCGTGCTCTCAATGGAGGAGAGGGGAAGTACGGTTTTTTAGATATTATAGATAACTATAAGGGTACTTCAGCTGCTAAACTTGCAATTTATAGCGCAGGGATGTCCTATCTAAATCTTAAAGACTATGAAAATGCAATTTTTTATTTAAAGCAGTTTTCTGCAGATGATGTTTTACTAAGTGCTCTATCTCATGGTTCCATTGGAGATGCTTTTGCACAATTAGAAAAAATGGAAGATTCTTATGATTGGTATGTTAAAGCTTTCAATATTAATAATAACTTATATACAACACCTAAATATTTATATAAAGCAGCTATAATAGGAGCTGATATAGGTAAATTAGATCAGTCAATTTCTTTTTTGAAACGGATTGAAAAGGAATTCCCTAATTCTAACGAAGGTAAATTAACAGCAGTCCAAATAGGTAGATTAGAAACTTTATCTAAATAGATGGCAACAGCGATAAATGATTTTTCCGCTTACTCTGATTATAATGTTCCAGATGGAAGTTCATTTATTGTACACCTAGTTGTTTCACAATGGAATAAGCAAATTACAGAACCACTTTCTAAAGGGGCTTTTAAAACATTATTAAAATACGGTGTTCAAGAATCAAACATTAAAATTTGGAATGTTCCTGGGAGTTTTGAGTTGATTTATGGATCTAAAAAAGCACAATCTTATAATCCAGATGTAGTCATAGCAATCGGAAGTATAATTCAAGGAGAAACCAAGCATTTTGATTTTGTATGTAATGCAGTCTCTCAAGGAATAAAAGATCTTAATGTTCAGTCTGAAGTTCCTGTAATATTTTGTGTTTTGACGGATAACAACCTCCAACAAGCTATTGATCGAAGCGGAGGTAAATTAGGAAATAAAGGTAAAGAAGCAGCAATAGCTGCACTACAAATAGCAAAAATAGGTCCAAACCTGATAAATTAGACGTAAGTTTAAGCTATTCAGAGTTTCGAAATTTATAGCTTTCTTGTACCTTTGATTTATGTCGAATTCAAACTTGTTTAAGCTAAGGAAAAATAGAAGATATAATTATACCCCCCGATATTACAAGGGTAAAATAGAGAGAAATATTTATGAATTTGACTCTAAGTTTTCAAAGTACCGTGATAACTTCAATAGTAATGATTTTGGACAACAATGGAAAGAAGCTCGTATTCAAATGCGTACTCGAAAGAATAGATCTATCTCAGTTCGTTTGATTATTATTGTTTTAATACTTGTATTTTTGAGCCTATATATTTTAGAATTTGATTTAAATATTTTCACTGTAAATTTTTGATGAAAAAAAGAATAACACTTTTACCAGATCATGTTGCTAATCAAATTGCAGCAGGAGAAGTGATACAGCGCCCTGCTTCTGTGGTAAAAGAGCTTTTAGAAAATGCAGTTGATGCTGGATCTAAAACAATAAAATTAATAATTAAAGATGCTGGAAAAACACTAATACAAGTTGTTGATGACGGTGCGGGAATAAATAGTAAGGATATTAATCTTGCTTTTGAACGCCACGCTACATCTAAAATCAATATTGCTGAAGATTTATTTGCTCTTACCACCAAGGGTTTTCGTGGAGAAGCGCTTGCTTCAATTGCGGCAATTACTCATGTTGAAATTCATACTCGGACATCTAAAGATGAAGTATCAAATTGTGTTAAAATAGAAGGAAACAAAGTTGTAGATGAAAATTTTTCTACCCACCCAATAGGAACCTCCATAGCTGTAAAAAGTTTATTCTATAATATTCCTGCTCGAAGAAATTTTTTAAAATCAGATAATGTAGAGTTACGACACATTATTGACGAATTTCACAGAATAGGGCTAGCACATCCAATGATAAAATTTTTATTTTATAATAATGGTAATGAAATTTTTGATCTTCCTAGTTCTAATTTGCGAAAACGTATATTAGATATTTTCGGAAATAAGTTAGATAATTTGATGGTTCCAATTGAGGAAACCACTTCACTAACAAAATTAAACGGATTTATTCTAAAACCAAGTCATGCAAAAAAGACAAAAGGGCAACAGTTTTTTTTTGTAAATAATCGATTTATTAGAAGTTCTTTTTTACATCATGCGGTATGTTCAGCTTTTGAAGGTTTATTAAAGCAAGGATATCATCCAAGCTATTTTTTACAGCTCGATCTGGACCCTAAAACCATTGATATAAATATTCATCCAACAAAAACAGAAATAAAGTTTGAAGATGAACAAAGTTTATATGCAATATTGCGTTCTTCCATAAAACATAGTCTTGGTATTTTTCAAGTTACACCTACTATAGATTTTGAGCACAATCAGACATTAGAAGTTCCTTATTCTTTTAAGGATAAAGCTCCTTCACCTCCACCTATTGAAGTTAACTCAAGTTTTAATCCTTTTGTAGAAAACGTTAGCTTACCTATCTCCAAAAACAAGCAATGGGAGGGTCTTTATTCCGAATTAAAAATTGAGTCTAATCTGGTTTCTAAATCTTTGGATCCCTTATTGAAAGTCCCCCAAACTACTAGAGTTTTTCAGCTTTTTTCAAAGTATATTGTTTGTCCTCTTCAAACAAGTATGCTTTTGATTGATCAAAATCGTGCACATCAGCGCGTTCTCTATGAACGTTTTTTAAAAGAAATTACAACTAAAAAATGTGTAAGTCAGCAATTACTTTTCCCAAAAGAAATACTATTAAATTCAAATCAACAAATACAGCTTGAACAATCAAAAGAAATTTTAGATTCCTTAGGGTTTCAATTTGAATTAAAGTCCAAACAGTTAATTGAATTAACTGGAGCTCCTGAGGATTGTCCGATAGATGAAATTGAAAATATTATTGAAAATATATTAAGTAAAAATGAAGACTCTTTTGATGAGCATCATTTTAGCCATGCTGACCGTGTTTCAAAACTATTAGCGAAAAATTTAGCAATCAAATCGGGAGATTTGTTAAAATCAGAAGAACAACAAAGTTTATTAGACGACTTTTTTGGTTGTAAAGAAACCACAGTCTCCCCATTCAATAAACAAATTTTTATTTCTTTAGAAAAGGGAGAGGTAGAACAAAAATTAAATTGATGCAAAATATAACAGATACCGTTAAGCACCTACTAATTATTAATGTGATCTTTTTTATAGCTTCAATGTCTATTGGTGATATTGTTTACGATTTATTTGCTCTTCATTATCCTTCCAATCCAAAATTTCAACTTTGGCAGCCTTTGACCCATATGTTTATGCATGGTGATGTTGGGCATATTTTTTTTAATATGTTTGGGCTTTATATGTTTGGAACTCCCATCGAAAAAATGTGGGGACGTAATAAGTTTATTTTCTTTTATCTATCTACAGGCTTTGGAGCAGCAGCCTTACAATTAACCTTGTATTACTTTCAAATTAACCAAGTTTTAGAATTGTTAATTTCCGATGGACTTTCAAGTACTCAAGTAAATGATTTTTTTCAAACAAGAAATTTATCTTATTCATTAATAGAGCGCATAGGGAAAGATCATTTACTTTCCGCACTCACTGCTTACAACGGAGTAATGGTAGGTGCATCAGGAGCTTTATATGGTGTTTTAGTTGCTTTTGCTTTTCTTTTTCCAAACGCACGATTGATGCTCCTTTTTCCACCTATACCAGTAAAAGCAAAAATTCTAGTTCCCTTATTGATTTTAGGTGATTTATTTTTTGGCTTCACCTCTTATTCTATTGGACCTATTGCTCATTTTGCTCATATTGGAGGAGCAATAACAGGGTTAATAATGATGTGGTATTGGAAAAAAAATCAATTTGACAGTAATCGATGGGATATATGAAATTTCAAGATCAATTAATTTATCGTTATGAGCTTTTAAATAGTGCAGAAAAACTTATTTTAATTAATGTTATTTGTTTTGTTCTGCCACTTTTATTGAAAACTATTTTTTTCTTATTCAATATTCCTTTTACATTTTTTTCAAGTTGGTTTAACCTTACTTCTGATTGGAGTGTTTTTTTATTTCAGCCATGGACAATATTAACTTATAGTTTTCTTCATTCTGGTTTTTTCCATCTTTTTTGGAATATGTATTTACTCTTTTTTGCTTCTCGCATTTTTTTAAATCTGTTACCTTCTAAAACATTTTTCAGCACATATTTTTTAGGAGTAGTTATCGGAGGATTTACTTTTTTAATAAGCTATTCGCTTTTTCCTGCTTTTATAAATACTACTCCAAGAATGGTAGGAGCATCCGCTGGTGTAATGGCAATTCTTGTGTTTATTGCCACCTTTACCCCAGAGCAACAAGTTCGGTTGATTTTTTTTAATATAAAACTTCAATATATTGGATTAGCTTTTGTGCTTTTAGACGTAATTCAGATTCCTTATGGAAATGCTGGAGGCCACTTAGCGCATTTAGGAGGAGCATCACTTGGATTTTTATATGCTTATCGCCTAAAGCAGGGTATTGATATAGGCTTGCCTTTTGATTTTTTATTAAATAAAATTTCAGTTTTATTTAATAAAAAAACTCCATTAAAAACTGTTTTTAAAAATCAAAAGTCTAATTCAAAAACTTCTGAAAAATCTAATGATAATTCATATCAAAAAAATATAGATATAATTTTAGATAAAATAAGTGATTCTGGTTACGATAGTTTATCTAAAGAAGAAAAGGAATTCCTTTTTAAAGCAGGGAAAAAGTAAATATTTTTTTATGAAAATGCTTCTTGCATAATATAATTCTTCTTACGACAGTTCTGACGCAAGTTATCAACTCTGGTGATAGTTGGCACATATTTTAGTCATTTATCGCAGTAATATACCGCTATTTCGAGGCAAGAGACACTATTGCCTGTCCTATAAAGATTTTGCAACAGTTTTTCCTAACTGTCATTGCAACAACTCTAATGTGTCCATAAATAGTCACAGAAACGGTTCGATGCTGTAAGATTAGACATGTAACTTCCTTTGCTTCCGCATATATATACACAAAAATCAATATCATTTTTGTTGCTATAGTATATATTCAAATACATGCTGTGACATGTCTAGATTCGTAATCTCCTTTGCTTCACACGTTTGTTTGTATAATAGTAAGTATACAAAATACATGATGTAACATGTCGACGTGTATTATTATACACACTGTATATACATATATATATAGTAAATGGAGGGTGGAGATGTGTGAGAAAGACGACTGACGGTATATTTGAAGAAGAAGTGTGCATTGATATATT
>CAJWAE010000053.1 GCA_913020075.1 uncultured Flavobacteriaceae bacterium | reverse complement strand
CAATCATAATTTCAGATATAGAAGTAATAATTCCTTCAAATCCGAGTTATAAGTTAAAACAAACCTCACCGATATCAATTACGATTAACTAATTGTTTAATCCATGAATAAAAGAGTATTAATTGCTTTCCTGATTGTGTTTTCTAATTTCCAGCATGGAATTGCACAAGCTAATTTGCTAAATGCAAAACTTCCCCAGGAGGTTGGACAATTAAACGAAGCACAAAGTAGTGCAGATAATCTAGATGCCATTGAATACGGCTACATTGATGATCGTGATGTTCTTTGGTCAAAAACAGTTTGGGAAATCATTGACTTAAATGAACGGATTAATTTTCCTTATTACTATCCCACAATTAATAATGGGATGTTATCCAATAATCGTAGATCATTATTTCGGGTTCTTTTAGATAATATTGAAGCAGGGGAGATTACAGAAATTTATTCCACTTCATATTTTAATAATAAAATAACTTTTGATGAACTAAATGAAACTTTAGAGTCAAAACAATTATCAGAAGAAGGAATCAATAAGTCAAATGCTGGAGAAGAAGTTACAGATAATGATTATGATATATTTAAAATTGAAACTGATAAAGTAGTTCAATTCCGTGTTAAAGGGACTTGGTATTTTAACAAACGGCTTGGTGAATTGAAATACAGACTTTTAGGCTTAGCCCCAGTGGCACCTGATGTATCTACCTTAAGTCAAGGTCCTGCTGCAATGGCAGATGCACTTGTACCTTTATTTTGGATTTGGTATCCAGATGCACGAAAATCTCTAAGTTCTGCTAAAGTTTTCAATAATAAAAATTCTTCTCAGCCTGTTACATTTGATAATATGTTGAATTCAAGAAGATTCAATTCTGTTATTTTCAAAGAGGAAAATGTTTATGAAGATCGAGAAGTTAAAGATTATATATACGAAGACGCTTTAAGGCAACTCTTGGAGTCTGAACGCATTAAATCTGTAATTAGAGATTTTGAACAAGATATGTGGAGCAATTAGAGTTGTTTTCATAAAATAATTAGAAAAGCGCTATTGGAAACATTAGCGCTTTTTTTTATGATATTTTTACAAAATATGAAACATTCCATAATAGTAGGTTTGGGTTTAGCAGGATTGAATTATGCTTTACAGCTTCAAAAAGAAAAAAAAGATTTTTTTATTATTGATACAGGAATAAAAAACGCTAGCAGAAATGCAGCTGGAATTTGTAATCCCACAGTCTTAAAACGATATACAATGTCATGGTATGGTTCTGAATTCATCGAATATGCACTACCTCATTATCGTTCATTTGAATCTAAAATAAATGAATCATTCTATCAAGATCTTCCAATCCATAAATACTTTAATAGGACTTCAGAGCAAAATGATTGGTCAATAGCTTCTCATAAAAAAGAATTAAATAAATTTTTAGAACCTCAAATTACTAACAATTCAAATCCTGGAATAAAGCGAAAAAATGGATATGGATCAGTTCAAAATGTTGGAAGATTAAAGGTGTCACTAATTTTAGATCGATTCACAAAAAACTTATTAGCGACTGAATATTTAAATGAAGCCTTAGATTATGATTCTTTAGAAATAGATGATAATCATGTTATTTATAAAGGAATAGTTGCTCAACAAATCGTTTTTTGCGAAGGCTATGGACTAAAAAAAAATCCGTGGTTTAACTATCTTCCATTAATAGGCTCTAAGGGTGAATATTTTTTGATTAAAGCACCCAAACTATCAAGGAAACAAATCGTAAAAGGAGGTGTCTTTATTTTGCCTATGGGAACTGATCTATTCTGGGCAGGAGCCTCATTCTCATCTGATGATAAGACTAATGAGATAACTGAGAAAGGAAAAGAATGGCTTTTATCAAAATTAGAAAACTTACTGGATACTCCATATGAAATAATATACCATGGGGCATCAATTCGACCAACAGTATCAGATCGAAGGCCATTATTGGGAGAACATCCAATACATAAAAATTTATATATTTTTAATGGTCTGGGGACTCGAGGAGTTTTAATGGCACCTTTACTCTCCAAATGGCTTTTTGATTTTATTTCAGAAAAAAAAGAATTACCTCAAGCGGTAGCAATTAACCGTTTTGAAACCTATTTTAGCAGTCCAAAAAAAAAGCATGTTTAACGCGCACAATATTTCTGTAAGCTTTGGTGGTGAGGTCTTGTTTGATTCAATTTCTTTTCGATTAGGAAAAGGCGACCGTGTTGGGCTTATAGGAAAAAATGGAGCTGGAAAATCTACACTTCTTAAGCTTATGGCTAGAGAAAATGATCCTACTACAGGAACATTCGCTTTAGAAAAAAATTGTGAAATAGGGTATTTACCTCAAGATTTAGATTTTGAAAATGGACGTTCTGTTTTAGAAGAAGCATATTTGGCATTTGATGAAATAATAAGTGTTGAAACACGTCAGGAGGAAATCCATAAAATAATGGAAGAAACCATTGACTTTGAAACCAAGTCATATTTAGATATTTTAGATGAGCTAAATGAACTCAATACACGCTATGAAATGATAGGAGGCTATCTCTATCAAGCTCAAACAGAAAAAATTTTGCTTGGTTTAGGCTTTTCTATGTCAGAGTTAAACAATCCAACAGATACCTTTTCTGGTGGATGGCGCATGCGAATTGAACTTGCAAAACTTTTATTGAAAGACAACGATATTCTTTTACTTGATGAACCAACAAATCATCTTGATATTGAATCTATAATTTGGTTAGAACAATTTTTGAAAAAATATAAAGGCGCACTGGTTATGGTTTCTCATGATCGTATGTTTTTAGATCAAGTTACAAATCGAACACTTGAAATTGTTCAACAGCGAATCTTTGATTTTAAAAAATCATATTCTCAATATATGGTATTACGTCAGGAATTACGAGAACAACAACAGGCCGCACAAAAAAATCAAGAAAAACAAATTCAGCAAACAGAAAAGTTAATTGAAAGATTTCGAGCAAAAGCTTCTAAAGCGAGTATGGCTCAATCACTAATTAAAAAACTAGATAAAATAGATCGAATTGAAATCGATCCTGAAGAAAACAGAAAAATTAAATTTGAATTTGGCATTTCACATCAACCTGGTAAAATTATTTTAGAAACCCAAAATGTATCAAAATCTTATGAAGACAAGCAGGTATTAAATAATGTAAGTTTAGATGTAGTTCGGGGCGAAAAAATTGCTTTTGTAGGTCAAAATGGACAAGGTAAATCTACATTGGCTAAAATTTTAGTGGACGAGATTGATTATCAAGGGTCAGTTAAGTTAGGGCATAATGTTCAGCTAGCTTATTTTGCACAAAATCAATCTACTTATTTAGATGGAACCAAAACAGTCCTAGAATCTGCTGAGGATTCAGCAACTGCTGAAAATAGAACTAAAGTAAGAGACCTTTTAGGTTCTTTTTTGTTTCAAGGGGAAACAGTAGATAAAAAGGTTCATGTTCTTTCGGGGGGGGAGAGAAATAGATTGGCACTTTGTAAACTATTATTACAACCTTTTAATGTTCTAATAATGGATGAGCCAACTAACCACTTGGATATCGCATCAAAAAACGTTTTGAAAGAAGCCTTGAGAAAGTTCAAAGGAACTTTAATTCTAGTTTCTCATGATCGAGATTTTGTTCAAGGACTTTGTGAAAAGGTTATTTCTTTCAAAGAACGAGAGGTTAAACCTTTTTTAGGAGATATTAATGCTTATTTAGAATTTCAAAAACTATCTTCTTTAAAGGATCTTGAAAAAAAGAAACCAAAAGTTTCAATTGAAAAGAAAAGCACAGAAACCGAAAGCTATGAAAAGCAAAAAAAGTCTCGTGCTGTTCAACAAAAAATAGAAAAAACCGAAAAACGAATTGCTTATTTGGAAAAGGAAATCAAAGAAATTGATTTTGAACTTGAAATTAATTATGATAAAACTATTTCTGATAAAAATTTTTTTGAAGGTTATCATCAGAAAAAGAAAGAATTAGAAAATCTCATGAAAACCTGGGAAGAACAGCAATCTTAGAATTATATATTACAAAAAAACTTAATTTCAAATAGCTCTTTAGTGACAGTACTTCATAAAAATAATAGCTATTGAACTATTCTCCTACTGCTTGTAAATATCGCTCAGCATCAAGTGCTGCCATGCAGCCTGTCCCTGCTGCAGTAACTGCTTGACGATATTCCTTATCTTGAACATCACCTGAGGCAAAAACACCAGGGAGGTTTGTTTCGGTGGTTTTTGCTTTTGTAATTAAATACCCTGCTTGGTCCATATCTAATTGACCTTTAAATATTTCGGTATTGGGCTTATGACCAATAGCTATAAATAATCCAGTAATTTGAATTTCTTCAATCGCTTGAGTTTTATTATTTTTCATTCTTAACCCTTCCACAACTTGTTCTCCAATGACTTCATCTATTTCAGTATTATATTTTAAATCAATATTTGATGTATTGGTAACTCTGTGCTGCATAACTTTAGAGGCTCGCATTTCATCTTTGCGAACCAGCATAGTCACTTTAGAACAAATTTTAGCTAAATAAGTTGCTTCTTCTGCCGCAGTATCACCTCCTCCAACAATAGCAACTTCCTGTCCTTTATAGAAAAAACCGTCACAAACGGCGCAAGCAGAAACTCCTCCTCCCCTTAGACGTTGTTCGCTGGGAAGTCCTAAATATTTTGCAGTAGCACCGGTGCTAATTATAATAGTTTCGGCATGAATCTCTGTTCCGTTTTCTGTATATGCTTTATGGATTCCTCCCTGTGTTTTAGAAAATTTTATTTTGTTAATAAAACCAATACGAACATCGGTTCCAAAACGTTCGGCTTGATGCTGCAGTTGAATCATCATGGTTGGACCATCAACACCTTCAGGATATCCTGGAAAATTATCTACCTCTGTGGTAGTAGTTAATTGTCCACCTGGCTCCATGCCTGTATATAAGACAGGTTTTAAATCTGCTCTAGCAGCATATATTGCAGCAGTATAGCCTGCGGGGCCACTTCCTATAATTAATGTTTTAAGCGTCTCCATATGGAAATAATTTTAGTCAAATGTAATCCATATTTTTAAGTTGTATATTCGTTTTTGACTAGATTTTTTAATAAACTTATCAAAGATTTCTGTGATAAAAAAACACTTTATTATTCTACTTCTTTTCTGCTTTTCTTGTCAAGATGAAAAAAGTATATCTGCAGAAGATTTAATTACTAGATCAATCCAAGCCCATGGATTTGACAAAAAAAATATTGCAATTGAATTTGATTTTAGAGAATATCATTACAAATTGATTCGAACCCCATCTTTTTATACATATTCTCGAGAAACCCAAAAAGACGGAAAGCATGTTAAAGATGAAATGAATTCAGAAAAAAAATTGCGGCACTTTGTGAACAACAGTTTGTTTTCAATTTCAGATAGTATTGCTAATCTATATTCTAATTCCTTAAATTCAGTACTTTATTTTTTTCAGTTACCAAAACCGCTTCAAGACTCAGCAGTTATTGCTGATATTCTTGATTCCATTCAAATTAAAGATAAATCGTATTGGACCTTAAAAATTACATTTATTCAAAAAGGCGGTGGAGATGATTTTCAAGATGAATACAGATATTGGATAAATAAGAAGACTTTTTTGATTGATTATTTAGCTTATAATTATATTACTGATGGCGGTGGAACTCGTTTTCGAAAAGCGATAAATAAGAGAAAACAAAAGAAGTATGTTTTCCAAGATTACGAAAATTATAAACCAGAAATAAAATTTGAATTATTAGACGAATTACCTAAATTATATGAAAAAGGAAATTTAAAATACATCTCTATAATAGAAAACAAAAACATCCTTTTTTTAAACTAGTGTTCTGAATCTAACTATTATAATTAATTATTTACTCCGTATTAATTTGAAATATTATCCTGTTTTAGGATTATATATTTTCTACAATCATCAAAATTTTCAAATGTTTGTTCTTCAGGAATCAACGTTCCTAAAATCCCAATACTTTTCATTAAATATTTAGGTTGCGATTGGACACCGACCATTAAAGTAAGGATCTTTTTTTCATTTAACTCCATTAGTACATCTTCTAATGCAAATAAGCCTGACTGATCTATATAGGGTACACGACTCATTCGAATTATAACAATACTAGCTGTTTGAGGGATTTGTTTAGAAATATTAATAAATTCTGATGTAAAGCCAAAGAACAAAGGACCATTTAAATGTTTTATAAATACGTTTTTTAAAAATGAATCACTTAATTTTTTTTCATCTTGCCAAGCCTTCTCCTCAGAGACTGGTGAAATCCTTGCATCTTTTGATGAGATGTCGCCCATTTTTTTCATAAAGAATAATGCTGCCAAAACCAAACCAATACCTACAGCATAAACTAGGTTCCAAAATACAGAAAGAAGCAATACAACGACCATAACCATAACTTCTGATTTAGGTATTTTGGACAAAGCCTTCAATCCTTTATAGTCCATTACACCAATACCTACTGTGACCAAGATACCTGCTAGGACAGCAGAAGGTATCTGAGAAGCTAAAGGACTCAAGGCTAAAAGAATTAATAATAGAACAACTGCTGTAACCATTCCGGAGATTTTCGTTTTTCCACCTGCTTGTATATTCACAACTGTCCTAATTGTTGCCCCAGCACCTGGTAAACCACCAAAAATAGCTGCTACTGAATTTCCAATACCTTGTCCAATAAGTTCTTTATTTGGACGGTGTCTTGTTTTGGTTAGATTATCTGCAACAACGGAAGTTAATAATGAGTCTATAGCTCCCAGTAAAGCTAAGGTCAATGCAGTCATGATATATGGCAAAATTTGAATAATTTTAAATTCAGTAAAAATATTCCATTGAATTAATGGAAAGCCACTAGGTATTTGTTGAATAGGGCGATAATTTATATCAAAAATAATTGCAACGCTCGACACAATAAATAGAGCGACTAGTGTGCTTGGTATTGATGTGGTTATCTTTTTAAATCCGTATATAATTACTATGGTACTTAATGCCAAAATGACTTCAATCCAATTTATTTTCCCCAATGCCCGTGGAAGTGTTTTAATTGTCCCAAGAACACCTGAAGAGTTCTTTTTAGCCAAGCTTAATGCTTCTATATAAATAGTTTTTTCATTGATTTCATCAGCTCTTCGAATTGTTTCTTCAAAATTTTCAAGAACAAGAAGGCCTTCCTCGGATTCGGCAATCAATATTTTTTCTAGAATATGTTCCTCAGCTAAAGGTTTAAACTGTTCAACATATTGTTCATCATTTTTAATGTCGTAGCCTAAAATTGGAAGACATTGAGTTATTAAAATTATTACTCCAATAGCAGTCATGAATCCAGAAACTACAGGATATGGGATATATTTTATGTATTCTCCAATTCCCATGAAACCTAGGGCGATTTGAAAAAGCCCACTTAATAAAAAAACAGCTAATATAAAAGGTAGTGCTTTTTCTATCGAACCATCATTAGCCCCAATAATTCCTGCTATTACAAGCATACTGACAGCAGTCATTGGTGCGGTGGGACCAGATATTTGTGTTGGTGTTCCACCAAAAAGTGCAGCAAAAAAACTTAAAAAAATCGCACCATATAGCCCTGCACTTGGTCCTAATCCAGAACTCACTCCAAAAGCCAAGGCTAAGGGTAATGCAACAATTCCAGCTGTAAGACCTCCTAATAGGTCTCCTTTAATATTCTTAAATAAATTCTTCAATTGAATACGTTTTTAATCCTAATTAATAATATAAATAAATTTAATTCTTGTAACTAAAGCTCTAAATATTCTGTGGAGGAGGATTAAATAATTTAGGATTAATAGAAAGATAATTAGGTGTACTATTGAAAATAAGATTTTCTTGCTCTAAAACAATTGGAAGTCCATCGAATGAATAGTATTTGATAATTTTTTTTTCTTTTTCTACTTCTTCCGTATCGTTTTCAATTTCTGAGTTTACAAAGACAATTTGTTCATCGAAAAAGTCAGAATATAAAATTGCGATTGAGGGTGATAAAATCGCTAAAAAAATATTTAGTAGAAGAATTGTGGCAAATAATTTTATCACTCTTAAAAAATTTTAAGTAAAAATATGAATTTTAATCAATATCAAAAAAAAAAGATAGGTAAATCCCTTTAGTCTAGAAGAATTATTAAATTTACAATACGCAATATTTTTTACGATGATAGACACTTCTAAATTAGCCATACTTAAGTATAAGGCTCCCGGTAGTTTTGAGGAAACCAGGTATGAAAAATTACATAATGTTATTTGTGAATCTTCAGCAAAAGGCTCTATTATGATTGCACACACCATTGCATCTCTTATCCTTGAAAAACAAAAAAAAAATGAGCCTTGTGTTTTGGGATTGGCTACAGGATCAAGCCCTTTAAGTGTTTATCGCGAACTCGTTCGACTTCACCGAGAGGATGGGCTTAGCTTTGAAAATGTAATTTCATTCAATTTGGATGAATATCATCCGTTATCTAGTGAAGATTCTCAAAGCTATCACTACTTTATGTATCAAAATTTATTTAATCATATAGACATTAAACGCGAAAACATTCACTTGCCAAGTGGAGAAGTTATATCAAAAGATGTTCGTAAATTTTGTATTAATTATGAAAATAAAATTAAAGAGATAGGCGGTATTGATTTACAGATATTGGGTATTGGTAGAACGGGTCATATTGGCTTTAATGAGCCTGGATCTCATCTTAATTCTCAAACTAGAGCAATAACTCTGAATCACCTGACTCGATTTGATGCAGGCTCAGCATTCCAAGGTATTGAGAATGTTCCACGTAAAGCGATAACTATGGGAATTCAAACAATACTTAGTGCTAAAAAAATATTGTTGATGGCATGGGGGTCATATAAAGCTGATATAATTCAAAAGGCGATTGAGGGTGAAATATCTTCATTGATTCCAACAACTTATTTACAATCACATAGTAATACCACTTTAATTTTAGATATAGAGTCTGCCTCTGAGTTAACACGTATTAAAACCCCGTGGTTAGTCAGTTCTTGTGAATGGGATGAAGCCAATAGATCTAAGGCTATTTCATGGTTATGTAAAATCACAGGGAAATCGATTTTAAAATTAACTGATGAAGATTATAACCAACATGGAATGTCGGATTTACTCGCTGTTCAAGGTTCTGGGTATGATTTGAATATAGGTATGTTCAATCGACTTCAGCGCTCTATAACAGGATGGCCTGGAGGAAAACCTAATTCAGACGATACTTATCGTCCCGAAAGAGCAAAGCCAGAAAGAAAACGAGTAATAATATTTAGTCCGCATCCTGATGATGATGTGATTTCGATGGGAGGTACTTTTGATCGACTTGTATCACAGGGTCATGAAGTTCATGTTGCATATCAAACCTCTGGAAATATTGCAGTTTCTGATCAAGATGCTTTAAAATATGTCGAGGTAACTTCAGATTTATTGGGATCAAAAGAGGGAAAACCGATCAATGATTTAAAAAAGGCTTTTAAAAACATTAATCTTCAACTGCCTCAATCTCAAGCTATATGTGAAATAAAAGGAATTATCAGAAAAAGAGAATCTCTTGGAGCTACACGTTATTTTGGTATCCCTGACTCACAAATTCATTTCATGAATTTGCCATTCTATGAAACAGGTACGATAGCTAAAAATCCAACCTCCCAAATTGACATTAATTTCACGATTGATTTAATAGAAAAAATTCAGCCTCATCAGATCTATGCTGCTGGAGATTTAGCTGATCCACACGGAACCCATAGGGTTTGTTTAGACATCATTTTTGCAGCTTTGGAAGTTTTAAAACCAAAAACCTTCATGAAGGATTGCTGGGTTTGGTTGTACCGCGGCGCATGGCATGAATGGGATATACATGAAATTGAAATGGCAGTACCAATGAGTCCAGATCAAGTTTTAAGAAAAAGGAAAGCTATTTTTTATCATCAATCTCAAAAAGATGGGGTAATGTTTCAAGGAAACGATCATCGAGAATTTTGGGTTCGTGCTGAAGAAAGAAATGCTTCAACTGCTCAAAAATATCAAGACATGGGATTAGCTGAATATGCTGCAATGGAAGCTTTCAAAAGATATCATTTTTAGTTCTTAATCAATCTCTTAATTTCATATGTATAAACGGCTCTTAAATAGGATATTTTTTCTAGTGAATCTAAAAAATAACTTTTACGAGTCTCATTCAAATAAAGACCTGTTTTTGATTCTACTGTCTCGTTAAAAATCAGACTTTTCCTTTCTTTATGGTCTACTCTTGTGGCAATTAACCTAAAATCAATTGTGTCAAAATAATAATACCAAATGTCGTCATCATTTGAAGCTTTATAACTTACTTTAATTTTATGAACCGAAATAGAATCTAAAAGAGATTCTTCTCCAAAATACTCTAATTTCGCTTTTTTGTCCAATAATTTATATGGTTGCCAAAAAACGTACAATGCACCATCTAAGTTTTTTTTTGTTTGCTTTAATAAAACCGAATTTTTTAGTATTTCGTTATTTTTAAAAAGTTTAATTCCCGATTGGTCTTTAAAAGCTCGATAATTACCTTCTGGTTTTTTCCATTCCATTTCTGTAAAAGTAGGATTCCATCCGTGTGTTATTTTTTGAGAAATTTCTTGTTCTAAGTTTCCTTTACTATCAAGTAAAGTAATTTGTTTTATGTACGAAATGGAAGAAATACTTTTCCAGCTCATGAGACCTCCATGGAACTTAATGCTTTTTTGAATAATTTTTTCAGCATTTAGTTCTGATTCACAGTCACTAAATATCCATGCAATCGAAACGATTAGAATGAATTTAGTGAAAGTTTTAAAAACGTGGAAGAGATTCAATTTATTTGTATTTTAGATAAAAATAATAGTATTATGCGAAATTATATTTTATTATCAGTTTTATTATGTTCTTTAATTACAGTTACACCAGCTCAGGGGCAACAAAAATTTTCAAAAAGGCAAATTCATAAAATGAAGATGGAAACTCTTGAGAAAGTTCAAGAGCAACATAAAAACACACAAGTCATGATTGACAAAGTGTTTAGTTTTGCTGAATTAGGATTTCAAGAGTATGAATCATCAGCTTATTTGACTAGTATCTTAGAAAAAGCAGGTTTTGAAATAGAAAGAGATGTATCAGGAATTCCCACGGCATGGATGGCACGCTGGAGTCAAGGCGAAGGACCAGTTATTGCTTTAGGAAGCGATGTAGACTGTATTCCTAAAGCATCACAATATCCTGGCGTAGCCTATCATAAGCCAATGGTAGAGGGAGCTCCAGGACATGGTGAAGGACATAATTCCGGAATTCCAGTTATAATAACAGCTGCATTAACTGTACAAGGACAAATGAAGGATAATAACATAGGGGGTACTTTGGTCGTATGGCCAGGAATTGCAGAAGAATTAGTGGCCTCTAAAGCTTGGTATGTTCGTGATGGTTATTTTGATAAAATTGACCTTTGTATTTTCACTCATGTTGGTAGTAACCTTGCAGTTTCTTATGGTCAGGCAAATGGAACAGGACTAATTTCTGTTGAATACACATTTGAAGGGGAAGCAGCACATTCAGCTGGCTCTCCATGGAGAGGAAGGAGTGCTTTAGATGCTGCTGAACTTATGAATGTTGGATGGAATTATAAACGCGAACACCTGCATCCATTAAAACGATCTCACTCAATATTTACTGATGCGGGAGATCAGCCTAATGTAGTCCCTTCTAAAGCATCTATTTGGTTTTATTTAAGAGACATCACCTATGAAGG
>CAJWAE010000052.1 GCA_913020075.1 uncultured Flavobacteriaceae bacterium | reverse complement strand
ACAGAAATTCATGAACCTGTTGTGCGTCACGGTTCTTTGCAGTGGTTGGATGCCAGTTGGTGCAACAGTGTCTCGGAAAAAGTGGCGCAACATTTGATTCACGATCGAAAAAGCTCCGAGTCCAAAGTAGGATTGGTTGTGTTGGATTAGCCAGTATCGTTAAGGTGTAAAATATTGTGTTATTTATTGCACTTGGATCTGAACCAGAGTCTGGAGCGATCAAAATAGTAACAGTTGTTAATCCTGTATTTCCAAAATTTAAAGGAGTAGGCCAATTAAAAGAAGCGAAACTACCTACTTTTATTTGACCCGTAAAGGGAGAACCAGCAGAAGTGTTAGTAAACACATTGGTTGCAATATTAGAGCCTGAGGGAGAAAAAATATTTCCTTCAAGGGTCAGTGTCGCGGTCATCGAAACAGTTCCCAAAATTAAATCAGTCCCATTTAAATTTTGTACCTGAAAAATTAAATTTGAAGAAGCATTTGAACAAAACTGAGCTGGAGAACCAGCTGCAGGAGTTGTAATTTGAGCTCTATTGTCGAGTTTCAGATTATATGTTTGAGCAGATAAATTTAAAAATGGGGATATTATTAGTCCAGCTGTAATAAGTAACTTTCGGAATGTTATAAATTCTTTAATCAAAATAAATTTTAATACGTCTTTAAATAAACGTGTAATTTATGGAAATATTGTTAAGAAATTTAGTGATTACATTTGTTTTCTAATCAATAAACTTTTTTTCACGCATCCAATTATCATTATAAATTTTACCAATGTATCTGCTTCCGGAATCGTGAAGAAGAACCACCACTACATCATCAGGCTTAAAATTACTCTTCAACTGCAACAATCCTTTGATAGCAGCACCACAAGAATTACCTGCAAAAATACCTTCTTCACGAGCTAGCTTTCTAGTATATACGGCAGCATCTTCATCAGTTACTTTTTCAAAATGATCAATAATTGAAAAATCAACATTTTCAGGTAAAATATCTTCGCCTATTCCCTCTGTTATATATGGGTAAATTTCATTTTTATCAAAAACTCCTGTTTCATGATACTTTTTAAAAACAGATCCATAGGTGTCGATACCCCAAATTTTAATTTTTGGATTTTTTTCTTTCAAGAATTTTCCTACTCCAGATATAGTACCTCCAGTTCCAACACCCACAACAAAATGTGTAATTTTACCTTCTGTTTGGTTCCATATTTCTGGACCCGTCTGTTCATAGTGCGCAATTGCATTAGAAGGATTATCATACTGATTAACATACCATGCGTTAGGCGTTTCTTCACCCAATCGTTTTGCAACACTATAATAAGATCGGGGATCATCGGATGGGACATTTGTAGGGCATACAACTACTTCTGCGCCCATAGCTCGAAGTATGTCGAATTTTTCTTTTGATTGTTTATCTGTTGAAATGCAAATTAGATTATATCCTTTTACAATTGCAGCCAAAGCCAAACCCATCCCTGTATTACCAGAAGTTCCTTCAACAATAGTTCCACCGGGCTGTAAGC
Source organism: uncultured Flavobacteriaceae bacterium (assembly GCA_913020075.1). GTDB lineage: Bacteria > Bacteroidota > Bacteroidia > Flavobacteriales > Flavobacteriaceae > MS024-2A. The sequence goes on along the minus strand of CAJWAE010000052.1, from coordinate 10,337 downwards.
GACCGTCAGCCTCAGCATCTTCTACCATCTTAACCGCCATACGATCTTTAACAGAATTACCAGGGTTAAAACTTTCAATTTTTGCCAAGACTAAACCAGGTATATCAGCTGTGATTTTATTAAGTTTAACAAGAGGCGTATTGCCTATTGTTTCAAGAATATTGTTTGCAAATTTCATAAATTAAATTTCAAAACAAAGGTATTTATTTTGAATGAACTTGTAACCAACTAATTTAAAATTCTATCTGTATCGCAGTACCTGCGATGGAGAAATTCGCAAAATAATTTGAGATGGAATCCATAATAAAACAATAGAAATACTTAAAAAAAAAAGATTGAGAAGTACTACTTCTACCAATGTAATAAATACAGGCGCTTGAGTGACAAAATAAGTTAAAGGATCTAGCTTTATCCATCCAAAATAGTATTGTGAAAAATAAAATCCCAAACCAATTAAATTGCCCCAAAACAATCCTTTAGAAATAATTAGTACTGCATTATATAAAAATATTTTTTGGATTAAAGCATTATTAGATCCCAATGCTTTTAAAACTCCAACCATTCTGGATCTTTCTAAAATCAAAACTAATAATGCAGTGGCCATATTTATTACCCCAACTAAAATCATAATAATTAAAATAATAGCCACATTAAAATCAAATAAAGCAATCCATTTAAATATACTAGAATATCGATCTTGAATAGCAATAGAATTTAACTCTGAAGGAAGTTTATCATAAATAAAATCTGCAGTTTCAGTAACTAAATTAAATTCATCAACAAAAATTTCGTAACCACCAATTTGATCTAATTGCCAGTTATTTAACACTTGAATTTGTTGAATATCTAAATAAACTAAACTTTGATCTATATCAGGGAAACCCGAAGAATAGACTCCCACAACTTTAAACTTTCTTCTTTTAGGCAATCGAAGTCCCGACTCATTTTGAAAAAAAGCATTTACAGAATCACCCAAACTAAGACCCAATCGAGTTAAAATTGTTTCAGAAATTAAAATTTCATTACTTGCTTCTTCTACTAACTTTGGATAAACTCCTTGAGTCAAAAACTCAGAAATACTTTCCCATTCAAAATTTCGGGAAACTCCTTTAAATAAAACTCCTTCAAATTCTTGATTTGCTTTTAACATTCCTGCTTTTAAAGCTACAGAATGAATGCGCTCTACTGTTGGTATATTTAAAATCTGGTCCCTTAAAGCAAAATCATCTTTAAAAGATTGAAGAGAAACTTGAGATTCATTATTTTCAAATAAAGTCACTAAAATTTGACCATTAAAAACACTTGTTTTTTTTTGAATTTCTCTTTGTAATCCCTGACTAGTTGAAACTGCAATTAAAATCGCTGAAACTCCGATGGCAACCGCAACAGTTGCGATATTTATTATTCGAGAAGAAACATTACTTTTATCTTGTTTATATTGTCGCATTCTACGTGCAAAAAACAAAGCTATATTCAATGAAAAATAAATTTTATAATTCTAATTTCAAAAGTACATTTTTATTTTGGCTTGGTATTATAAGCTATACCTCTACTTCGTGTCAAAAAATAGTTCTTCCTGGTGCTGAAAATCTAACAAGCTATATTCATCTTTTGTCAGAAAAAAAAGTTGGAGTAGTTGCTCATCAATCAAGTATTTTAAATACTTCTGAAGGAAATCAACATCTAGTAGATGTCCTTTTAGCGAGTGGCATTGACGTCCAAAAAGTATTTGCTCCAGAACATGGTTTTCGGGGTAATGCAGATGCAGGAGAAAAAGTTAAAGATCACAAAGATCCTAAAACCCAATTATCTATCATTTCGCTTTATGGAAAAAATCGCAAACCAACTTTAGAACAAATGAAGGGTATTGATATATTGGTTTTTGATCTTCAAGATGTGGGTGTCCGTTTTTACACATACATTTCCACCCTTCATTATGTAATGGAAGCTAGTGCAGAGAATAAAATTCCTTTAATTGTCCTGGATCGGCCTAACCCAAACATACACTATGTAGACGGACCAGTCTTGAAAAAAGAACATACAAGTTTTGTAGGTATGCATCCAGTTCCTATAGTTTACGGAATGACCATTGGAGAATATGCACAAATGATAAATGGTGAAAAATGGCTGACAGGTGAGCAAAAATGTGATTTAACTGTTGTTCCCATTAGAAACTACAATCATAAAACATATTACAATTTAAAGGTTAGACCCTCCCCTAATTTACCCAATTCACAATCTATTGCTTTATATCCGAGTCTTTGCCTACTCGAACCCACTGTTATAAGTATAGGAAGAGGAACTAATACTCAATTTCAAATTTATGGACACCCCGATTTACCGAAAACAAATTTCAGCTTTACTCCTAAATCCAATTTTGGCTCTAAAAACCCGAAATACAATGGGGAATTGTGTTTTGGAAAAGATTTAACTCAAATTCAATCAGCTAATCAATTAGAATTAAAATGGCTGATTGATGCTTACAATTCTTTTCCAGACAAAGAATCCTTCTTCCTAAAAAGCTTTGAACGAATAAGTGGGGATTCAAATCTTAGAATACAATTGGAAGAAGGAGCATTAGAAAGTCAAATTCGAAATTCCTGGAAAGCGAATCTTGATGTGTTTAAAGAAATAAGGAAAAACTATTTAATTTACCCTTAAGGTATATTAAGGTATTTATGGGTTTGTAAAGAAACCTTCCATTTAGGATTACTTAAAACATAATCAACTATCAGAGGCATCACAGTTTCTCTCTTGCTCCATTCTGGTTGCAGAAATAATTTACATTCAGAATTTACTTTTTGTGCTTGCTCTTCAGCAAAGCGAAGATCATCTTTGTTGTAAATAATCATTTTAAGTTCATCAGCTGATTTATAGGCATCATAAATAGGTAGCTTATTTTTTTTTGGAGACAGACAAAACCAATCCCATTTTCCTGAAACAGAGTAGGCTCCTGAAGTTTCAATGTGAATTTGAATTCCTTTATCATGAAGTGCACCAGTCAGGGGATCCATAGGCCACATTAAAGGCTCTCCACCAGTTACAACTACTATATCAGAATATTTTTTAGCTTCTGAAACAATTAAATCAATTTTTGTAGGTGGATGTAATTCTGCATTCCAACTCTCTTTCACGTCACACCAGTGACACCCTACATCGCATCCGCCAATACGAATAAAATAGGCAGCACTTCCTTTATGATATCCTTCACCCTGTAGGGTATAAAAAGCTTCCATCAATGGCAAGGAAATTCCTTTATCTACTTCCGAAAGTATTTCTTTTTGTTGCATCAAACAAAGATACCTTTTTCCCAAAAGATGATTACATCATAAATTGTATCTTTATTATAAAAATTACAATAAAATGCCAAACCCATTTCATTTAGCAATTCCCGTTGACAACTTAGAAATTTGTAGTCGTTTTTATATGGATATTTTAGGTTGTGAACCAGGTCGTTCATCTGAACATTGGATAGATTTAAATTTTTTTAATCATCAGTTGGTATTACATGTTGATCCAGACCATAAACCAAAGAAATATCACAATGATGTTGATGGAAAGTCTGTGCCTATCCCTCATTTTGGAGTAGTACTAGATTGGAAGGTTTTTGAGTCTTTTTCATATCAACTTAAAGACAAAAAAATTCAATTTGTTATAGAGCCATATTTGCGCTTTGAAGGTTTAGCCGGGGAACAAATGACCATGTTTTTTTATGACCCTGCTGGAAATGCATTAGAATTCAAATCATTTAAAAATCCGGATCAGCTATTTGCAAATTAAAAGGTATTTAAATAAATGATTCTTAATCTTTACGCTGACAAGCCAAAAGAGTATTTTTAAGCAACATTGCAATTGTCATGGGTCCCACTCCTCCAGGAACTGGAGTAATAGCACTGGCTTTTTTAGAAACCTCATCAAAAGCAACATCACCTTTAATTACGTATCCTTTGGGGGCACCTTTGTCTGGTACACGGGTTATTCCTACGTCAATAACAACAACACCTTTTTTTACCATATCTGCTCTCAAAAATTCTGGAATACCCAATGCTGAAATAATAATATCTGCATTAAGAGTAAGTTCTTTTATGTTTTTAGTTCGACTATGAGCGACAGTTACTGTGGCATTTCCCGCTTTACCCTTTTGGCTCATTAATATACTTATAGGTCGCCCTACAATATGACTTCGACCAATTACTACACAATGTTTTCCTGAAGTCTCAATCCCATAACGATCAATCAATTCAATTATCCCAAAAGGTGTAGCTGGGATAAAAGCTTCCATTTCTAGTGCCATCTTTCCGAAATTAGCAGGATGAAATCCATCAACATCCTTATTAGGATCTATAGCTAAAAGAATCTTTTCTTCATCAATATGTTTTGGTAAAGGAAGCTGAACAATGTATCCATCTAAACTATCATCCTGATTAAGCTCATAAATCTTTTGAAGTAAAATTTTTTCTGAAATATTTTCTTCTAAACGGATTAATGTAGACTTAAAGCCTATTTGATCACAAGAACGAACTTTACTTCCAACATAGGTTAAACTAGCTCCGTCATTTCCGATTAATACAGCAGCTAGATGAGGGATTTTTTTTTCATCTTCAACACGCTGTTCAACTACTCTTTTTATTTCAACCTTTAAATCATTAGCTATTTTTTTTCCGTCTAATAATATCATTACTTTATTTTAATCCTTGAATTTGCTGCATCATTTGTTTACCTTTTCCTCCTTGCATCATTTTCATCATTTTTCCCATTTGTTCAAATTGCTTAATCAATTGGTTTACTTGTTCAACAGACTTTCCTGAACCTTTTGCAATTCTTGACTTTCGGCTATGATTAATCAGTTGGGGATGAGAGCGCTCCTTTGGGGTCATAGATCCAATAATAACTTCTATTCCGTCAAAAGCATTATCATCTAAATCAACATCTTTCATCATTTTTCCAGCACCTGGAATCATTCCCATTAAATCTTTCATATTACCCATTTTCTTCACTTGGTTTATTTGTGATAGAAAATCATCATATCCAAATTTATTTTTGGATATTTTTTTATTAATACGTCTCGCCTGTTCTTCGTCAAACTGCTCTTGAGCTCTTTCAACCAGGGAAACCACATCACCCATGCCCAAAATTCGATCGGCCATACGCTCGGGATAAAAAACATCCAGGGCCTCCATTTTTTCACCAGTACTAATAAACTTAATTGGCTTGTTTACAACCGATTTAATAGACAAAGCTGCACCACCACGTGTATCTCCATCCAATTTAGTTAATATCACACCATCAAAATTCAGGATATCATTGAAGGCCTTAGCTGTATTTACAGCATCTTGTCCTGTCATGGAATCTACTACAAATAAGGTTTCCGAAGGCTGAACAGCAGAGTGGATAGCTTTGAGTTCGTTCATTAACTCCTTATCTATAGCTAAGCGACCGGCAGTGTCAATAATAACAACATCATGTTGATCTTTTTTTGCTCTCTCTAAAGCTGCCTTTGCTATTTTTACAGGATTTTTTTCTTCTCTATCTTCATATAAAGCAGCTCCAACTTGATCTGCAACAATACTCAACTGGTCAACTGCAGCTGGACGATAAACATCACATGCAACTAGCAGAGATGTTTTTTTAAACTTGTTTTTTAAATGTAAAGCCAATTTTCCAGTGAAGGTAGTTTTACCTGATCCCTGAAGTCCTGACATCAAAATTACCGTAGGTTTATTTTTTAAGTTTAAGCTAACAGCTTCTGAACCCATAAGGTCTGTTAATTCATCTTTAACAATTTTAATTAAAAGTTGTCCTGGATGAAGGCTTTTCAGTACTTTTTGACCAATAGCTTTTTCTTTTACACGAACTGTAAATTCTTTAGCTATTTTAAAGTTAACATCTGCATCCAAAAGTGCACGACGGACTTCTTTTAGTGTCTCAGCAACATTGATTTCAGTAATTTTTCCATGGCCTTTTAATACCTGAAAGGCTTTATCTAGTTTATTGCTCAGATTATCAAACATTATCTTTTGTAATGATTAGAATACAAAAATAAGAAATGCAGATTGATTATAGACTAATTAGGATCTTTAGAATAAAACATTAATCCCATAACTATGGCATGAGGAAAAGTTATAGCTGCTAAAAAAGAAAAGAAAACAGATAAGTATTGTTCTTCAGGAATATTTCCATAAAAATATATAAAAAACAAACTAAAAATAGCTATTATCCAGTACAATGAGGCAGCCTTTAAATAAGATATAAGACTATTGGAATCCTTATTCTTATAAAGAAATTTAATTTGAGATTTAAGAGAAGGTATACTATGCCACAAAACAAAATATACACCAAAACCATAAATTAAAGTACCAAAATAAAAAAGAATTGATAAAATACCAATCAGTAAAAATTCATATCCCAAAACTTTTATATCTCGAATTCTAACAAAAGCTTGAGAAAAAAAAACTATTATGGAAATTATTAAACATATTAAAAAGAAAGATAAGGGAATCTCTATTTTAATTATTTGAAAAATAACCTCAGCTGAATCTTTGAATTTAATTGAAAATAATAGAAAAAAAATCAAAGCACCATATGAAAAATAAAAAAAAAAGGTCGTTTTGTATTTTTTTAAGCGACTTTCCCAGTGTTGTTCTCCAAAGTGATAACTACTTACTATTACAAATCCAAATAGTGCTATTTCTGGAATAAAATAGAATATGAAAATTCCCAAAAAAACAATACACAAATACAGGGAAAACATCTTAATTTGATGTATCCGTTCGCCTTTTTCTTTTTTTTTTGCAATTATCATCAGATCATTTGCTCCATGTATAACTCCAAATGATAAAATTCCAATTGAAGAAATAATATTTTGAAAAAAATTAGAGGAAAAAAATGCTAATACAATACAGATTATTGTCAAAACATGAGAGATTGACAAAAATTTTCTTACTGTAAATGAGCTAGTTAGGTGTTTCAATTCAAAAAAAATTAAATATACTATTGTTAACGTTTAGTATTTATTAAATTTATATAAACAAAACAAATATTTGATTTAATTATGGAAAAAATACTAAGTTTAATGACAATGGTTCCAGCGATGGATCCAACAGACTATGTAGGATTCACATTCTTCGTAGGTTGTATGGCGATGATGGCAGCATCAGCGTTCTTTTTTCTCTCAATGAACTCGTTTGATAGCAAATGGAGAACATCTATTTTGATATCAGGTTTGATTACGTTTATTGCAGCAGTTCACTACTGGTACATGCGTGACTATTGGGCAACTAACATGACTTCACCTACATTCTTTAGATATGTAGACTGGATTTTGACAGTTCCTTTAATGTGTGTAGAGTTTTATTTAATTCTAAGAGCAGCTGGAGCTACAAAACAATTTATGTGGAAAATGATTTTTGCATCTGTTGTAATGTTAGTAACTGGTTACTTTGGTGAAGCAGTTTACAACACAGGATCAGGCCCAGCAGTATGGGGACTAGTTTCTGGACTTGCATATTTTTATATAGTATACGAAATATGGCTTGGTAGTGCCTCTAAATTAGCTGCCGCAGCTGGTGGTGCAGTTCAATCTGCTCACAAAGCTCTCTGCTGGTTCGTTCTTGCAGGATGGGCTATCTATCCAATAGGATATATGGCAGGTACTGAAGGATGGTATAGCGGTATTTTTGGTGGTCTACCAATGGATGTTATTTATAACGTTGGAGATGCTATCAATAAGATCGGATTTGGTCTAGTTGTTTACAACTTAGCTGTTGAGTCTAAATAAAGAAACCAACTCTTTATTATAAAAAAAAATCGCTCCAAAGAGCGATTTTTTTTACATTAAATCTGGCGATTCTATTCCCAGCAAATCACATCCACTTGAGATGATATCTGCTACTTTTCTGGATAGTGCAATTCTAAATGACTTCAAGTTATCATCTTTACTTGCTAGTATAGATACATTTTGATAAAATGTATTGTAACTTTTTACTAAATCATAGATAAAGTTTGCAATTACAGCAGGGCTATATTGATCCCCTGCTAGCTCAATAGCTTCTGGGTAACGACTTATTTGTTTAATAATATTTCGTTCTCTTTCGTCCAAGGCAATTGAAGATGAAAAAACTTCTAAATCTAAATTTGATTTTTGTATTAAAGTTCTAATTCTGGCATGTGTATATTGAATAAAAGGACCTGTATTACCACTAAAGTCAATAGAGGCCTCGGGATCAAATAAAATTTTCTTTTTTGGATCAACTTTAAGAATAAAGTATTTTAGTGCCCCAAGTGCTATTTTTTTATACATAAGTTGTCTTACATCTTCATCTAAAGAATCTAATTTTCCTACCGATTCAGATATATTTTTTGCCTCAGCAGTCATTTCAGAGATCAGATCATCAGCATCTACGACCTTACCCTCACGACTTTTCATTTTACCACTAGGTAAATCAACCATTCCATAACTTAAATGATGCAGATCATCCGCCCAATCATAACCTAATTTTTTAAGAATTAAAAAAAGTACTTTAAAGTGATAATCTTGTTCATTCCCAACAGTATAGACCATTCCACTTAATAAAGGCTCATCCTCAAAACGTTTTTGAGCTGTTCCTAAATCTTGCGTCATATAAACTGATGTTCCGTCAGCACGAAGTAATAATTTTTCATCTAAGCCTTCTTCAATAAGATCTACCCAAACTGAACCATCCTCTTTTTTATAAAACACATTATTTGCTAGACCTTTTTTAATAATGTTTTTACCTAATAAATATGTTTCACTTTCATAATAGTAAGAATCAAAAGAAACTCCTAAATCATTATATGTCAATTCAAATCCGTCATAAACCCATTGATTCATTTTTTTCCATAAATCAAGAGTGCTAGGATCATTGTTTTCCCACAAAAGAAGTAATCCTTGAGCTTCGATTAATAAAGGAGCATTCTTTTTAGCTTCTTTTTCAATCTGTCCATTACTTACTAAATATGCAATTTCATTTTTATACTCCTTATCAAACTTGATATAGTATTTTCCTACCAATTGATCTCCTTTTAATCCTGATGACTTTGGAGTTTCACCATTACCAAATTTCTTCCAAGCCAGCATAGATTTACAAATATGAATTCCTCTATCATTGATGATTTGGGTTTTAACAACATTTTTTCCGTTAGCTTCAAGAATTTTAGCAACAGAATATCCCAATAGATTATTTCGTATATGCCCCAAATGAAGTGGTTTATTTGTATTTGGAGATGAAAATTCAACCATCAAAGTTGGGGAATTTTTAGTTACTATATGGTGACCATAATTAGGCTTAGTTAATATCTCTTTAAACTGATTTAGATAAAATTTATCTGCAAGAAGGAGATTTAAGAATCCCTTTACCACATTAAAACGAATAACAGCTTCATGATTTTGTATTAAATAATGCCCAATCTTTTCTGCCAAATCTTCTGGGCGAATTTTCACATGACTAAGCAATGAAAAAACGACCAAAGTAATATCACCTTCAAATTCTTTTCGAGTCAATTGAAATTCAAAAGAATCTATAGTGACTGAATACTCGTCACTTAAAAAAGATGATAATATAGGATCAAAATGTTTATTATAATTAGTAATCATAGCCATATTTAGGGACAAATATAATTATTATGAATTGATTATGTAGTCCTAAAACGTTGGCTTATCTTTATAACGATGTTAATTAATATATCCTATAATAATTCTGGAATTAAGAAGAAGATAGAAGAGGCTGTAGGCAAACCATTTACGATTCAAAAAAGATGGAAATTAAACGGAATTGGTTCTCAAAAGTTAACCATAAATAGCTCTTCAATTGATATCCATAATCTTTTAATTTTGGATCAAAACATAAATACTTGCAATATAGAACTTAGACCCAATGGGATTATAGTTCATTTTAGAAGTCTTTTGGAAACTTATGGTTTAATTATTCCTTACTACAAACTAAATCTTTACAAAGGAAAAGCAAAGGAGTATTCAGTTTACATAGACAAGTACTTCATTAAAGTTTTAGCGGATACAAAATCAACACATGATTACTTTAAAAAAGTTTTAAATCAAAAAACCATAAATTCTAATCAATCGCCTAAAGGTTTTTGAAAATGATTAAAGTTCTCTGTGATTAGAACCTGTATATATTTGTCGAGGACGACCGATAGGTTCGTTGTTTTTTCGCATTTCTAACCATTGTGCAATCCATCCAGGTAGTCTCCCTAAGGCGAACATTACCGTAAACATCTCCGTAGGAATTCCTAAAGCACGATAAATAATTCCTGAATAAAAATCTACATTTGGATATAACTTCCTTTCAATAAAATAGGGA
>CAJWAE010000051.1 GCA_913020075.1 uncultured Flavobacteriaceae bacterium | reverse complement strand
TTTTTAATTAATTTGAATCATGCCTTGTAATTATCTTGGTCGCAACCCCTAAACAGAAATAAACTATAATTTTGGCCTATCTTACATAAATTTTTTTAAGATTTTTTTTACTGGAGTAGGGTATGCACCGTTTTCAATCTCTCCTTTATCATGCCATGATCCACTAGGGAATATTTCCTGACTTTTTAAATCTCTTAACTCTATATGTTGATAATGCATTTGAAGTTTGTAGTGAGTGAAAACTATAGTCATGACTCCTTTCTCTAATAATGAGAAATTATTAGTTTTAAGATTTTTTGAAACCCACTGCTTAACATTTAGCATCTCATTAAATTCTAAAAATGACCAAAGCCCTCCCCATATTCCTTTTTTTGGCTTCTTACTGAATAGAAATTTTGATTCACATTGGAAAATATAAAAATAAGATACCTTAGTTAACTTTTCTTTTTTTGGTTTTGGCGCCGGAATAATGTCAGTCCAATTGTATAGGAAACTTTTACAAGATTTATTGATAGGGCATTTTAAGCAGATGGGTTTATTTTTAATACAAACAGTTGCTCCTAAATCCATAAGTGCTTGGTTATACTTTCCAAATTTAGTTTCAGGGAGATTTTTTTCTGCTATCTCCCACAACCTTTTCTCAACAGATGTAACACCTGCCCAGTCTTTAACGCCATAAACTCGGGTAAAAACTCTCTTAACATTACCATCCAATATTGGTGTTTTTTGATTGAATGCAAGAGAACAAATTGCCCCAGCAGTAGAACGTCCTATTCCTGGAAGAGATAATAAATCTGTGAACATAGTTGGAAATTTTCCTTGGAATTTACTATCAATTATTTTTGCACTTGCATGCAAATTTCTAGCTCTCGCATAGTAACCTAACCCACTCCATAGCCGCATTACTGAATCATCATGAGCCATTGCCAAAGTTTTTACATTTGGAAAAGTTGTTATAAATTTCTGATAGTACGGCAAGACTGTTTTAACTTGGGTTTGTTGCAACATGACTTCAGATATCCATATAAGGTATGGATTGATTGTTTCTTGCCAAGGCAAATTATTCCTTCCAAATTTTTTTTGCCATGGAATAAGTTGGTCAGAAATCTCGCTCATTGGGTAATCTGAAGAATCCATTCTGGGAGATATTGTATACCTTCTCCTCCAAGATAATATAATCCGTAAAGAAATAAACTAAAGTATACGATTGAAAAAATAATCCAAAATATTGCCAGTAAAATACAGAGGCCATCCTTTTCAAACTGCGCGATTGTTGCAAATAATATAGCAAGTCCAGGAAAAAAGTTATTTAGCGGCAAAATCATTGCAAATGGTATAGCCATCAACAAACCTCCCAAAATAAAAATTCCACCTTCAAACCTTATGCCTGTTTCACTTGAAACAAACCACAAAAGTCTAGATCTAGTCATTTTTTTTGACCAATAGATTATAAAAATACAAACTTTAGTGATCCATTTCCAGCTTTTATTACTTGGGGTAATAATCAAAAGCCTTTCAGGCAAAACTGGGAAAGGCTTTCTTTTTAACATTTGAATTCCAAGAGCCGCAATAGTTAAGCCTCCTATAACACTAAGAGGCCCTACTGGAAAAGGCTGCATAAATGGAAGCACTAAAATTAATGCAATAAGAGAAAAACCAAAGAGATCTAATTCTAAAAGAGCTTTCTTAATCGATATTGGGTTACTTTCTGAGAGCTTTTCAATTTTTTTTAAAATTGGAATTAAATTCTGATAATCATTCATTCAAATCTTTAAAGAAAATAATAAATAGTTAAACAACCAACGATGATTCTATACCAACCAAATACAACAAATGTATTGTGTGCCACAAACCAAATAAAAATCTTAATTATTAAGTAAGAACTAAAAAAGGCAGTAATAAAACCTATTACAAATACTGGAATATCACTCTTATTTAGAATATCTATGTTTGAATATAAATCAAAAATGGAGGCAGCAAAAATAATTGGAATAGCTAAGAAGAATGAAAACTCCGTTGCAGTTTTTCTATCTAAGCCGCCTATCAGTCCACCCATAATTGTGGAAGCAGATCGAGATACTCCAGGAATTAATGCAAAACATTGGGCCATTCCAACAATAATAGCTTGTTTTTTGTTGATCTTATCAACATTAACTTTAGGCCTGTTTGGTAATTTTTTCTCAATGATAATCATAAGAATTCCACCAGCTATTAATGCAATCCCAACCACGATTGGATTAAATAAATGTAGCTTAATCAAACTGTGAAAAAAGAAGCCTAATAATGCTGCTGGAATAAAAGCAATAATCAAATTCTTCGTGAAGTCTTGAGCAACTTTGTCAGTCTGTATACCAATAAAAGTATCTAAAATTTTCTTTCTGTACTCTACCACCACAGCAAAGACTGCACCAAGTTGAATAAATATCTCAAATACTTTACTAGAAGGCCCTGTGAAATCTAGAAGCTCAGCGCCAACTATTAAATGTCCTGTCGAGCTAACAGGGAGAAATTCTGTTACGCCCTCAACAATTCCTAGTAGAAACGCAACCCATAAAAGATAAAAATCCATTACTTATTTTATACTTTTTGATAGACATTTGAGCCTTTCTTGACAAATTCAATCGATTTTTCCTCCATTCCCTTTTGAAGCGCTTCTTTATCTGTAACGCCTTTCTTCTTGGCATAATCTCTTACATCTTGTGAAATTTTCATAGAACAGAAATGTGGTCCGCACATCGAACAGAAATGCGCTTGCTTTGCACCTTCCTGAGGTAATGTTTCATCATGAAATTCTTTTGCTTTTTCTGGGTCAAGTCCAAGATTAAATTGATCATTCCATCTAAATTCAAAACGTGCCTTAGACAATGCATTATCTCGGATTTGAGCACCAGGATGCCCTTTTCCTAAATCTGCTGCATGTGCAGCAATTTTATAAGTAATAATTCCTACCCTTACGTCTTCTTTTTCGGGTAACCCTAAATGTTCTTTTGGTGTAACGTAGCAGAGCATTGCGCACCCATACCAACCAATCATTGCTGCACCAATACCAGAAGTGATGTGATCATACCCTGGCGCAATATCAGTAGTTAAAGGTCCTAGCGTATAAAACGGAGCTTCATCACAATGCTCCAACTGAAGCTCCATATTTTCTTTTATAAGATGCATTGGAACATGGCCCGGTCCTTCAATCATTACCTGAACATCGTGCTTCCAAGCAACCTTAGTTAGCTCACCCAAAGTTTTTAATTCAGCAAATTGTGCTTCATCATTTGCATCGTAAATTGAACCCGGACGAAGCCCATCTCCCAAACTAAAACTAACATCATAAGCCTTCATAATTTCACATATTTCTTCAAAATGTGTATATAAAAATGATTCTTGATGGTGTGCAAGACACCAACTAGCCATAATCGATCCGCCTCGACTTACAATTCCAGTCATTCGTTTGGCTGTCATTGGAATGTAGGCTAATCTCACGCCTGAATGAATAGTAAAATAATCAACACCTTGTTCAGCTTGTTCAATAAGAGTATCTTTAAATATTTCCCAAGTTAAATCTTCAGCCTTACCATTCACTTTTTCTAATGCCTGATAAATGGGAACAGTACCAATAGGAACTGGGCTATTTCTAATAATCCATTCACGCGTTTCATGAATATTTTTTCCAGTTGAAAGATCCATCACATTATCAGCCCCCCATCGGGTTCCCCAAACCATCTTTTCAACTTCCTCACTAATACTTGACCCTAATGCTGAGTTACCAATATTGGCATTTATTTTAACTAAAAAATTTCGGCCAATAATCATAGGTTCAGATTCTGGATGATTTATATTAGCAGGAATAATTGCACGCCCTTTAGCAACCTCATCCCTTACAAATTCAGGTGTAATTTTATTCGGAATCTGGGCTCCATGATTTTGCCCTGGATGCTGTGTTTGAATTATTTCTGACAAACCCTCTCTTCTCTGATTTTCTCTGATAGCGATATATTCCATCTCAGGGGTAATAATCCCTTTCCTAGCATAATGCATTTGAGAAACATTTTTACCTGGCTTTGCTCTTCGTGGTTTACGTAAAAGATTAAAACGCATTTTTTCTAGCTCAGGATCCATTTTTCTTTGTTGACCATAAGCTGATGAAGGGCCGTCCAATACTTCAGTATCTTGACGATCCTCAATCCATTTTGTTTTTAAAGGTGGTAAACCATTCTGGATATTAATGTCATATTTTGGGTCAGTATATGGACCTGACGTATCGTATACTAAAACAGGTGCATTCTTTTCTGCACCAAATTCTGATGGCGTATCTGAAATACTAATTTCTCTAAAAGGAACCTGAATGTCTGGAGTTGAGCCTTGTATATAAACTTTTTTTGAATTAGCAAATGGATTGAGAGCGGCCTCGTCTAGTTGGGCGTCTTTACCAATAAATTGATCTATATTTTTTTTAAGTGCTTTATCTGTTGCATTCATTTAGAACTCCTATTTAAACGTAAGGAGCATTTAGAATGCTTTCCCTACGGCGGCATTATCCACATCAGGTTCGAAGGGTATTTCTCACTATTTTTTTTAATTAATAGACCCCTAGCAGTAGCTTTACAGATTATTCGAATATCAATAAATGTGCAAGCTAATCCATGTATATAATAGGTGAATAGATAAAAAATAGTCGTAATCAGCTTGTTCCACTAATATATAATTAAGCTATGAAAACGAACCTTATTAAAAATGATCACTCTTACAATTCATACAAAAATTCTTTATTTAATAAACTTATGTTTTAAATCAAAATGGAAATTATTTTTAATCTTAGAAATTTATTACATCAAACTTTATTAGCAAGTGCTACTGCTATTGCATTATTCACACCAATGTTAGATGCCCAGGAAGTTACAGATTTAATTTCACTATATGAGGATGCCTTAAAAAATGACTCCGTTCTTTCTTCTGCTCGATTTCAAAATAAAGCTGCACAAGAATTAGTTAAACAAGGTAAATCCTTATTTTTGCCAAGTGTCACTATGAATGCAAGTTTTGATAGCCAAGATAAAGAAAGAAAGTTCTTAACCTCATCACTACCAACTAATGATTTATTGTCTGGAAAAAAAGCAGACTATGAATCATATGATTATGGAGTTACGCTCAAACAGCCCTTATTTAACTATTCCGCCTATGCGCAATATAAAAAAATGTTATCTCAAGTTTCCCTTGCCGATAAGCAACTTATTAAAACTCAGCAGGATTTAATTTATAGAATTTCGAAAGCTTATTTTGAAACATTACTGGCAAAAGACCAGGTAGATTTATTTCAGTATCAACGGGCCTCTATTCAAGGGCAATTATCTAAAGCAGAAGCGCAATTTGAAGCCGGTCTCATTTCAGTTACAGACATTAATGAAGCTAAAACAAAGAAGGCCCTTATTGAAGCACAACAAATTAGTGCCATACATAAGTTAAGAATTAAGAAGAGAGAAATTCAAGTAATTACCGGGAAATTACCGGGAAAACTTACACCACTTAATCCAATTATCACTTTCACAGAAATTGATAATTTAGCAGATGACTGGATAGCTATTGCACAAGAAAATAATTTAGATCTACGCATTAAAATGGATGAGATTAAAATTGCTGAACGCGAAGTCGATTCTAGGCGTTCAGACCATTACCCTACTATAGATGCTATTGCATCACGGTCCAGAAATTGGGATAAAGGTGGCTTCCCCTATGGAGCAACGGCAAATGGAGGAATGAGGAGTTTTTCTGACACTATAGGTGTTGAAATTAGCATACCAATTTTTTCAGGAGGGATGACAAGCTCAAGAGTTAGAGAGGCTGTCTTGCTGAAGAGTAAGTTGGAGCATGATGTTGAATATCTAAGAAGAGGTATTGGCCTTGAAGTAAGAAATTATTATTTGAGCCTCCAAACTAACTTTTCTGAAATAAAGGCTTATGAACAAGCTATGAATGCAGCAACATTACAACTAGAGTCGACTCAATTAGGTTTTGAAGAGGGGTTAAGAAATAGTCTTGAAGTTTTGGATGCGCAACAAATACTATTTAATGCAAAGTTGAATATATTAGAATCACGTTATAATTATGTAATGAATTTTATAAACTTAAAATTATCTTCAGGGATGTTATCTTTTGAAGACCTAAATGAAATTAACCAATACTTAATGGTGGGCTAGATATGATCGCTCTGACAGAAAAAAGTCAATTAGTCGTAATTGATATGCAAGAAAAACTATCAACAGCTATGCCTAAAGAAGTAATAAATAAAATTATGAAGCGTTGTGAATTACTAATCACAGTGGCTAATGAATTATCTATTCCACAAATATGTACTGAGCAATACCCTAAAGGGCTCGGTCATACCCTGCCTCAAATGATGCCTTTCTTATCGGAAGCAAAGTTTGTTGAAAAAACTGTCTTTGCGTGCACAGAGGAGCCGATATTTTTAAGGTATTTGATCAAAACTCGCCCACAAATATTTTTGATGGGTATGGAAGCTCATATTTGTGTTTTACAAACTGCACTAGGCTTAATCGAATCAGGAAAAGAAGTTTTTATCATCGAAGACGCGATAGTTTCAAGAAATATCTCAAATAAACAAAATGCTCTAAATAGGCTAAGAGATGCAGGCTGTTTTATTACCAATACTGAGTCGGTAGTATTCGAATGGCTAAAGACTTCTGAGAACGAGACTTTTAAAAAAGTTGCTCCATTAATTAAAGATATTGATTGATTAATTGAACAACTTTATCAGTGCCTCCAGATGACTGCTTTATATACTTTTGAGCATTTTTAATTACGCCTTGATTTACTTGCCCTTTATCTACTAGATTTTTTATAATCACTTCTAGTTCAGCTATATTTTTAAATCTAAAAATCGCATTATTTTTTTCAGCAGTGTTGACCATATCTTTAAAATTATAAATTGATGGTCCAACCGCAGTTTGTACATTTAAACTCATCGGCTCAATTGGGTTCTGGCCGCCATAATCTAGAATACTCCCGCCAATAACTGCTAATGTTGCTAATCCATATAGCTCATAAAGTTCCCCCATTGTATCGCCAAGGACATATTGTGGTGTTTTTTTAACCCCACCTAAATCACTTTTTTTCACAATTTTTAGATTCTGTGACTGAAAAATTTTCTCAACCTCGCTAAATCGTTCTGGATGCCTAGGGACAATCACTAAAATTAATTCTTTATAATTTAATTTTTTTACAAGGTTTAAAAGAATCTTTTCTTCCCCGGCTCTAGTGCTTCCTGCCACCAAAACAAAATGGCTAGAGATTTTTAATTGTTTTTTTAATTGATTGGTTTTATTCAGGGTTCCTTTAGGGGGGCTAGAGTCAAACTTAATGTTTCCCATTAATTTGATGTTTGCTTTTGTAAGCCTGCTGAAATTTGATAAATCTTCTTCAGACCTCACATAAATTGAATCTAACTGTAATAATTTTGAGTTAATAAATTTTCTAAAAGGTAAATACTTATTTAGAGATTTTTTTGATAACCGTGCATTAATTAAATTTAATGGAATATTATTAAATTTACATTGGTCTATCAAATTAAACCATAATTCTGTTTCAACAATTACACCTATCTTAGGCTGATAGAAAGACAAAAATCTTTTACTGGCTCCCTTAGTATCATAGGGTAAATAAGTACGATGAATTCTTGGATTGTTAATCAATTCAGTATTTCTTCCGGTCAGAGTCATATGGCTAATAAGAAAGTAGGTACTTGGGTGTTGCTTTAATAAGATTTGAATCAGATTAACAATTGCTTTGGTTTCGCCAACAGAAACGCAATGAAACCAAACTGTTTTTCTAGATTTCCATACAGAACTTCGTTTTTTTGAATATAAAGCAAAACGCTCGTTTAAATATTGCAAATGAATGGGCTTTGTCAATGCGCGATAAGTTAGCTTTGCCAGAGCAAAAGGGATAAGGCAAAAAATTACAATCTTATAGATAAAAAAGTACATATTGTAATTTTCTCACAATGTGAAAATTATTTATATTTTTTATTTTTTTCAAATCAATTGTTAAATATGGCTTACATAATGTTTTAACGAAACAAAACTAAAATTTATGAACTTTTATTAAAATAACCCTTGACCAAACACAACCAGATGTTAAAATTTTTTTCATTAGTACAACATGTTGTGGTTTTCAATAAAAAGCCAATTTTCAATAAATAGTGCTTCAAACAGAAATAAAACAGGGGAAATAAATGCTCAAAGCTGTGCCGTCAGAATCTAGAGAAGAGGAATCTGAAGAAATTAAAATACCTTTTCAATCTGTCTCAGAAGATATTTGGGATAAAAAATACAGACTCAAATCAAAAAAAGGTGATTTCATTGATAAAAATATCAACGAAACTTATCAAAGAGTAGCGAAAGCGTTAGCTGATGTAGAAAAACCTGAGAAAAGAGAATTATGGCATAAAGAATTTTTATGGGCTTTACAGCACGGGGCTATCCCCGCTGGAAGAATTACTTCAAATGCTGGAGCGCTTAAACACAAGCCTGCCACAAGCACTATTAATTGTACTGTTTCTGGAGTAATTGAAGACAGCATGACAGATATACTTGATAAAGTTCATGAAGCGGGACTTACTTTGAAAGCAGGATGCGGAATAGGCTATGAGTATTCGACCCTAAGGCCAAAAGGTGCCTTTGTAGCAGGCGCAGGTGCTTATACAAGTGGTCCACTTTCGTTTATGGATATATATGATCGTATGTGCTTTACGGTCTCTAGTGCAGGGGGTAGACGAGGTGCGCAAATGGCCACATTTGATATTGCACATCCTGACGTTACCGACTTTATTAAGGCAAAAAGGGAAGACGGTCGCCTCAGGCAATTTAATTTGTCTTGTCTCATTACAAAAGACTTTATGGAAGCGGTTAAATCTGATTCAGATTGGAAGCTTGCTTTTCCAGTTACAGAAAAAGAAGTAAAAGAAGATAAATTAGATTTAACAGACTCTCAGAAAATAGTCTGGAAAAACTGGCCTGTAAAAGAAAAATATCTGACTGAAACAGAAGGAGCTAATGCAGGAAAAGTTGCTTGCCGTGTTTACAAAATAATCAAAGCTCAGCGCGTTTGGGACATCATCATGTCATCTACATATGATTATGCTGAGCCAGGGTTTATTCTTGTTGACCGCGTGAACGAAATGAATAATAACTGGTTTTGTGAAGATATTAGAGCTACAAATCCCTGTGGTGAACAACCACTACCTCCCTATGGAGCATGTCTTCTAGGATCAATTAATTTAACAAAATTCGTTAACCATCCATTTACTGATAAAGCATATTTTGACTGGGATAAATATAAAAAGGTAGTAAGTATTTTTACTAGAATGCTTGATAATGTTGTCGAAATTAATGGTCTGCCTCTTGAAAAACAAAGGGCTGAAATTGCAAGAAAACGCCGTCATGGCATGGGTTATTTAGGATTAGGCTCTTCACTAAGCATGATGGAAATGGTCTATGGGGATGATGAATCAATCAAATTTACGGAAGAAGTAACAAAGGTTTTAGCTCAGATAGGCTGGGAAGTAGGTATTGAATTAGCAAAAGAGAAAGGAGCTGCTCCAATAATGGATGAAGAGTTTGAGGTTAATGCCGAAATGTTGGCAATGCGTCCAGAAATGAAAAAAGATGGGCATAAAATTGGTGACAAAGTAAAAGGGAAAGTGCTTTTAGGAAAATATAGTCGCTATATGCAACAATTTCCTAAAACTCTTCAGGATCAGATTGTAGAATCTGGTCTTCGCTTTACCCATCATAGTTCAATTGCTCCGACTGGAACTATTTCTCTTTCATTAGCAAATAACGCAAGTAACGGTATAGAGCCTTCTTTTGCCCACCACTATAGCCGTAATGTAATTAGAGAGGGTAAGAAAAGCAAAGAAAAAGTAGATGTATTTTCTTTTGAGCTCTTAGCGTATCGCCACCTTATAAATCAAAAAGCGATGCCATTTTCAGACAAAGAAGATGAAAAATTACCAAGTTATTTCATTGATTCTTCAACCATCAAAGCAAAAGCTCATGTTGATATACAAGCAGCTTCGCAAAAATGGATTGATAGCTCAATTTCTAAAACTATTAACGTCCCTACTGACTATGATTATGAAGATTTTAAAAATATTTATTTGTATGCTTACGAAAAAGGACTTAAAGGCTGTACAACCTTTAGATTCAATCCTGAAGCATTCCAAGGCGTTTTAGTAACTGAAAAAGATCTAGAAGATACTACATATCAATTCACTTTAGATGATGGGGCGACAATTGAAGTAAAAGGGAATGAAGATATTGAATATGATGGAGAAACACATTCAGCAGCAAATTTATATGACGCATTAAAAGAAGGTTACTACGGAAAATTCTAAGGATTAATTAAAAATGGCAGTGAAAATTGATAAAAAAATTGTGGGCTATAGCGTCCTAGATAAAAATGTACAGAAAAAAGAAGGTGTACAGCCAGCTGAAATATTTCAGCTAGGAGATCCACTAAGTAGGCCTGATCAAATTACCGGATCAACTTATAAAGTGAAAACACCAGTAACAGAGCATGCCCTTTATATTACTATAAATGACGTCTTAATGAACGAGGGAACAGAACAAGAACATCGTAGGCCCTTTGAAATATTTGTTAATTCAAAGAATATGGAACATTTTCAATGGATAGTTGCTCTCACCCGAGTTATGTCTGCAGTTTTTAGAAAAGGTGGTGATATCACATTTCTGGTTGAAGAATTAGGGAGTGTATTTGATCCAAATGGTGGCTACTACAAAAAAGGTGGTAGATATGTTCCAAGTCTTGTCGCTGAACTAGGTCAGGTTGTTGAGCAGCATTTGATCAACATTGGTATGCTACAAATACAAAAACCAGATGAACATCAACAGTCTCTGATTGATGAAAAAAAAGCAAGTTTTATTAAAAATAATCCTGATGGTCTAGATGCAGATACAGGCTTCCCAAATGGGTCTCAATTATGTAAGAAATGTAACATTAAGGCATCTATTATGATGGATGGGTGTTTGACTTGCTTAAATTGTGGCGAAAGTAAATGTGGCTAGTTTAATATGAACTAAGGTGGTAATTTGGACTCTACTACGCACTTCTAATTTAGGCTGATACAGTGTTATGAAAAAATTTTTATTTCTTCTTTTATTCTTTTCTTTCTGTGCTTCATCAACTCCTGCTCCAGAGTTATTATTCAAAGTAAATAGGTCAGTTGTTAAAGTCAACACATCGAACAAAGAAGGTAATCATGGGGTTGGTTCTGGTGTCGTAGTTAAAAAAGACCATATCGTAACTAATTGCCATGTAATAGCCGATGCGCAGGGAATCAATGTTAACAAGTACGGAAATAGTTACACGCCTCATGCAATTATTGCAGATTGGAAAAATGATGTATGTATTTTAAAATTTAAATACCTAGAGCTTGATCCGATTAAACTTTCATCAAATGATCTTTTAGAATATGAAACGGAGGTTTTTGGTAAAAGCTATGGTGGCAATACAGTTAAGGCACATACTTCATTTGGTCGGGTGAAAGGTATCCACAAACTAAATAATTTTAAAGTAATTCAATCTTCAGCTTGGTTTGCTATGGGCGCTAGTGGTGGTGGGCTTTTTAACTACAATGGTGAACTCTTAGCTATAACAACTTTTAAAACCGCTGGAAATACAGCTTTTTATTACAGTATGCCCGTTGAAATAATAAAAGAAATGCTGGCTAATGGCAAAGAAATTGCTGTTACAGAACAACCAGAACTTCCTTTCTGGGACGCACCGACTGAAAATCAGCCTTTCTTTATGCAAATTATCGGGCCTATGAAAAAAGAATCAT
>CAJWAE010000050.1 GCA_913020075.1 uncultured Flavobacteriaceae bacterium | reverse complement strand
TGAAAATCATAGTCGCTATACTAAGTGTCATATCACTTCAAACTTGTATTTCAAATTCACCCTCATTAAATCATAAGGGTCCAATTTGGGAACCCTCCCGAATTAATCAAGACGGACTCAAAAAAGCCTATTTTGCTTCTGGATGTTTTTGGTGTGTTGAAGCCATTTATGAAAGTGTTAAAGGAGTTGAAGAAGTCTATTCTGGTTATTCTGGAGGTCAAACTTTAAATCCTAATTATAATCAAATTGGAACTGGAAAAACAGGACATGCAGAAACTGTAGAAGTTATTTATGATCCTAAAGTAGTAAGCTATAAAACTCTTGTTCAGGTGTTTTTTGGATCTCATGATCCAACTACAGAAAATCGACAGGGACCTGACTATGGATCACAATATAGATCTATTGCGTTTTACACATCTAATGACGAAAAAACTATTATTCAAAATTATACCCAAATACTCAAGGAAAAACATATTTTTTCAAAGAAAATAGTTACTGAAATAAAAATGCTGGAAAAGTTTTATTATGCTGAATCTTACCATCAAGATTATGAAAAAAATAATCCTGAAGATCCTTATGTGAAGCAAATTTCAATTCCTAGATTAATTAAATTTCAAGAATCCTATCCTGAGTTACTAAAGAAATTGTTGATTAATTGAAATATTATACTTTAAATAATAGCAGAGTATAAATTAATTCAATAATATCTTAGTCATGCTTTATCATAAAAGAATATTACTGATTGTTTTGTTTAATGTTTAATGTTTAATGATCGCTATATATTGTAAAACCTAATCAAAGAAGAAGAGTTTATTGATTATAATCGAGCTTATTTTAAAGCTCTTTATTTTAAAGTTAATTTTTTATTTCACCATATTTATTTAAAAGCTTTTGGAATAAAGCGAATCCATAATCTATAAAATAAAAACCCTAAAATAGAACCAAAAATCATTCCACAAAAAATATCTAATGGAAAATGAACACCAATGTAAACGCGGGAATAAGCAATAAAAGCAGCTATAACAAGTAAAAAATAAGGTATCAGACTATGTCTAGGATTCATTATAAAACCAAAAAAAACTGCTAGAGCAAAAGAATTAGAAGCGTGACCAGAAAAGAAACTGAATCGACCTCCACAAGTAGGCTTAACTAAACGAACTAATGACTTAATATCAAGATCATAACACGGTCTAAGTCTTCCAAATTGAACTTTAAATAAATTGGTTAATTGATCTGTACATAAAATTAAAAGCCCAGTGAAAAGAAGTAAGTAAGCTGCCTTTTTCCATGAAGATTTTATACCAATATATAACCAAATAAATAAATATAATAACACATTAGTTTCACGGTGAGTCATCATCATCCAAAAGGGATCAAAAAAAGATGATCCTAAACCATTGAGTTCTAAAAAGAATGCTTTATCCCAAGCTATTAGAGTTTCCATTTTTATTCAAAGGATTCTATTTCATCGTCATAAAATTTAAAAGCTGCCTCAATCAGAAAGTGTGATTCTGACTTAAGTTGGGCTTCATCATCTTTATCAAACTCTTCCATCCAGTGAACTTCATCATTAGAGGCATTTAAAATAAAACGAGGATATTCTGTGTGAACAATAAAAAGTTCGTCGGGAGACCCTGAGTTATCGGCAATTAAAAATTTAGGTAATTCCATTGAGTTAATTTACAATTAATTTTTTAGTCATATATTGAAAACGAATAAAAAGCAATATAGCTGATAATGTAAGTCCCGAGAGAAGTCCAATCCAAATCCCTGTTGCTCCTAGGCTTGTATGAATCCCCAAATAATAAGAAATCGGTAGACCAAAAAAGCAATAAGAGAAAAAAGTGATCCAAGCTGGTAAAACTACATCTTGTAATCCTCTTAGAGCTCCTAAAACCACAGCTTGAATTCCATCTGATATTTGAAAAAATGCAGAAATTATTAACAAAGAGGATGCTATTTTAACCACTTCTTGAACATCATTAAGTTGCAAAGGATTAGATCTATCTAAATATATCCAAGGAAGATATGTATTGGTGATTAGAAAGAAAACGCAAAACAACACATCAAACAAAAAAATTAATAGAAAAATAGAATATGCTATTCTTTTTAGGGATACAAAGTCTTTTTTACCCATTTGATTACCTACTCTAATCATTGCAGTAACTCCAAGACCCATAGCAAACATATAAGTCATCGATGAAAGGTTTAAAGCTATTTGGTTTGCAGCTTGTGGATTTTTTCCTAAAATACCTGACAACCATATAGCTGCTGTAAAAAAAACTACCTCAAAAAACATTTGTAAAGCAGAAGGTAATCCTATATGTATAATTTTTTTTAACAAGTCCCAGTCAGGCATTTGAAAATTTATATTACTAACATAAACTGAAAATTGATTTTTAAAACGAACATATAATACCATAAAAATCAGCATAGAACAACGTGAAAAAAGTGTGCCTAAAGCTGCTCCTTCAACTCCCATTTTAGGAAAAATCCAAAAACCAAAGATTAGAACATAATTTAAAATAACATTAATCACATTTGCCATTAAGGTTGCATACATTGCGGGACGTGTATAAGAAAGACCCTCAGAAAATTGTTTAAATGCTTGAAAAATCACTAATGGAGTAAGTGAAAGACCTACCCATTGTAAATAAGGAAATGCTAGATCAACGACATCTTCAGGTTGACCCATTTTATAGAGTAGTGGCTTACTAATAAGAACAGCAATACTCAAAAAAATACCTAAAAAAGTACAAAGTATTAATCCATGAATAAAAACATTTCTTCCAGCGGCAATATTTCTAGCTCCATCAGTTTCTGCTATCAAAGGAGTAATAGCCATTGAAAAACCAATACCTAAAGCCATTGCTACAAAAAAAAAACTATTACCTAATGAAACGGCAGCAAGTTCTGCTGTACCCAATTGGCCTACCATTATATTGTCAACTAATTGGACTAATGTATGTCCTAAAAGTCCGATAATAACTGGATAAGCCAAAATCAAATTATATCTAAACTCTTTAGTGTATTTTTTTAGGGATATGGACATTTAGCTAGTTCATTAAAATCCAAACTGATCTACTAAATAGATCAAACTTGTCATTGCAGCAGCTCCCAATTCTAATTCTCGTTTATTAATCGCATCGAAAGTATCATTTGCTGCATGATGATAATCAAAATAACGCTGAGAGTCTGGTCTTAAACCAGATAAAACAGTTTTTCCATTTCTTAAGGGACCAATGTCTGCACCGCTACCTCCAAGCTCCAACCGATCAATCATATAGGGTTCTAAGTAGGATTTCCATGATTTTATTTTTTCAAATTGTTTCTTAGTTGCCTCAAATACAAACCCTCTAGGAGTAAAACCGCCAGCGTCAGATTCTAAAGCAAATATGTGATTTTCTTTTCTGTTTTTAGAGTTTTTAGCATATTTAGTACCTCCTCGTAATCCATTTTCCTCGTTCATGTAAAGGACTACTCTAATAGTTCTTTTTGGTTTATAATTCGTTTTTTTTAATATACGTAAAACCTCCATTGACTGAACAATTCCTGCTCCATCATCATGAGCTCCATCTCCCAAATCCCATGAATCTAGATGTCCTCCTACTACAATAATTTCATTTGGAAATTCAATTCCTTTAATTTCTCCAATAACATTATTAGAAGGAACATCAGGAAAGTTTCTACAGTCCTGTTTTAAATAAAAAAACAAATCATTATTTAAAGAAAGCATCGAACTAAGTAACTGTGCACCATTTGTGCTAATCGCAGCAGCAGGAATACGCATTTTATTAGGAAGATTACCATAACTCATATTACCCGTATGAGGATAATCATCCAGCCTTAGATTCATTGAACGAACAATTACACCAACTGCTCCAAGTCTTGCAGCCTTTTCAGCTCCTTGAGATCGTTGATTTACCGTTTTTGAATAAGCTTCAAAAGTATTGATCAATCCAGCAGGCATTGCACGATTATAAAAAATAAATTTACCATTGATATTTTCTTTTCCAAGCAATTCCAATTCTTCAAAATTTTTAACCTCTACAACTTGGGCTCGAAGACCAGAAGTGGGTGTTGAAATAGAACCTCCAAGAGAACAAATAGGAACATTAGTACTTCTTCCTGGTCCAGTAATAATACTTGCATATTCAAATGTCCCTCGAACCCATTTTGGCACCATTATATTCTCTAAATAAACGCGGTCTAAACCTAAGTCTTTCAATTCTTGTTTTCCCCATGAAACAGCTCTTTCCGCATTTAAAGAGCCTGATAAGCGACCTCCTATTTGATTAGAAAGATGGTCTAACCAATCATAGGCTTTTCCCTTGGTAAGAGAAAAGTTATAAATAGCTTCGATTTGTTTTACATGATCTACTTTTTGACTAAAAACAATTGATGTGAAAAGCAAAAACCCAACTGAAAATATTATTTTTTTCATAAAATTTATTTAGATGCAAACTGAGTTATATTTTCCGGGCTAATAGGATTATCTCCCAATATTAATAATCGTTCAACAACATTTCTTAATTCACGAATATTTCCGGTCCAAGGATAGTCGTTTAATTTTTTAATAGCTTTCTGTGAAAAGTTTTTAAATTCTAATCCTTGTTCTCTTACTAAGACATCAACAAAATATTTAGTTAGAAGGGGAATGTCTTCTTTACGGTCACAAAGAGACGGAACATCAATTATTATTACGGCTAAACGATGATAAAGATCTTCTCTAAAACGTCCATATTCAATTTCTTTTTTTAAATCTTTATTGGTTGCAGCAATCACTCGAACATCAATAAAAATATCCTTTTCATTACCTACACGTTGAATTTTTTTTTCTTGTAAAGCTCGCAATACTTTTGCTTGGGCGGCCAAACTCATATCAGCAATTTCATCTAAAAATAAAGTTCCATTATTGGCAGCTTGAAATTTGCCTGATCTATCTTTTACTGCTGAAGTAAAAGCCCCTTTGACATGACCAAAAAGCTCACTTTCAATTAATTCAGACGGGATTGCAGCACAATTTACTTCAATAAAGTTTTCATCTCTTCGGTTACTCTGATAGTGAAGTTGATTTGCAACTAATTCCTTACCTGTTCCGTTTTCTCCGGTAATCAAAACACGAGCATCTGTTGAAGCGACTTTACTAATCATTTGAATCACTTTATTAATAGATTCAGTCTCGCCAATAATCGTATGTTTATTTGCTATTTTTTGTTTTAGTTTAGTGTTTTCTTTAAGTAATGATTTGTTTTCTGTTGCATGACGAACAGCAGTAAGTAACCGATTTAAGTCAGGAGGCTTTGAAATAAAATCATAGGCACCTAATTTCATTGCCTCAACAGCTGTTTCAACATTGCCATGACCTGTCAACATTATGAAAGGAGAATTGATATTTTTTTCTTGCGCTGCATGAAGAACTTCAATACCATCCATTCTAGGCATTTTAATATCACAGAGTACTACGTCAAATTTTTTTTTAAACAATAAATCCAATCCCTGCTTACCATCTATAGCCTCTGTTACTTTATAGTCCTTACTTTCATCTGATAAAATACGAACCAATACTCGTCTTATAGGCTCTTCGTCTTCAATAATTAATATAGAAATCATTGTAAAGCTTTTGGGGAATTAACAAAACTAACTGTACGTTGTGGAAACGGTATTTCTATTCCTTTTTTATTAAATACGTTTATAATTTCATAGCGTAAATCGCTTTTAACGATATTCGATATAAAGCTATTTCTTAATCCAAAATAAAGTTGGAATTGAAGCGCGCTGTCTCCAAAATCATTAAATACAACAAAAGGCTTTGGTTCTTTTAGAACTAATGAATGAGCATTAGCTATCTCTTTCAAAATTGAAGTGATTTGTTTCGGATCACTTCGATAACTTACTCCAATTTGAATAAATTCTTTTGTTATAACTCCATTTTCAGTCCAATTAAACAAAATAGAAGTTAAAAACTTATGATTTGGAATAATCAAAACTTTATTCTCACGTGTTACTGCTCTTGTAGTTCGGAGTTTAATGTTTTCAACTTTTCCCACTTGACCGTCAACTTCAATAATATCTCCTACATGAACAGATTGATCAACTAAAATGAAAATTCCAGATATAATATCTTGTATAAAAGTTTGTAAAGCCAAACCTAAACCGACTAAAAGTGCAGCTGATGCTGCGAATACAGCAGTTAAATTTATACCTATATTCTGAAAAGTAATTAAAATTACTATTATGTAAATAAAATAGTTGAAGAACTTGAATATACTTTCAAACTTCAACTTAGCATCGTTAGATAATGTTCTATAAATTATCTTCTTCAAAAGTTTCAATAACAAAGAAGTTATTATAAATACTAGAATTATAATAAAGACAGACTTAGGAGTAAAAGAAATACTTTCCCCAAAGGAAAACCTATAGTTAATAAGTTCTGAAAATCGTTTAATTGTTTGCATAGATATTAATCAAAGTTACCACAAAAACAAGACCCAACCTTATTAAAGGATGTGAAAATAATACTAACAACAGTTATTATTATCTAATCGAGAATCTAATTATTTTTTATTCTATTAAAATTTATGCAAACATATCTTTTACTTTTTCAAAAAACGATTTATCACCTTTATTTGGGCTAGGAATAAAATTATCATCTTCAGCCATTTTTTCAAAAAACTGACGCTGCTCCTTGTTTAATGTTTTAGGTGTCCATACATTGACATGAACCAATAAATCTCCTGTTCCATATCCATTGACACTTGGTAATCCTTTACTTCTCAATCTTAATGTTTTTCCAGATTGAATTCCTGATTCAAGTTTAATTCTAGCTTTTCCTTCTAATAAAGTTAGTTCTTTTGAAATACCAAGAGATGCCTCAGAAATACTAATATACAGATCATAATGAAGATGGTTGTTTTCACGAATAAAAATTTCATGTGGAACTTCTTCAATTAAAACAAGTAAATCTCCTGATACACCATTTGAAGGAGCATCATTACCTTTACCAGAAACCTTAAGCTGCATTCCCTCTTCTACTCCAGCTGGAATTTTAATCGAGACCGTTTCTTCTTTTTTAATCATTCCCTGAGGATCAGTTCCTGATGGACGATTAATCAAAGATTGACCACTACCTCCACATGAAGAACAAGCTGCAGCAGTCTGCATTCTTCCAAGTATAGTATTAGTGATTTTCATTACCTGTCCTTGACCATTACAGGTTGAACATGTCCCGTATTGAACTCCAGGAGCCTGAACCTTTCTTGGCACTTTAATCTTTTTTTCAACACCAAAAGCAATTTCCTCGAGGGATAGTTTTACTCGAATACGCATATCGGATCCCTTGGCTCTTCTTTGACTACCTCCAAAGCCACTTCCTCCTCCTCCAAAGGCACTTCCAAAAATATCACCAAACTGGCTGAAAATATCATCCATATTCATACCTCCACCTCCAAAACCTTGTCCACCTTCAAAAGCAGCATGACCATACTGATCATATTTGGATCGCTTTTCTTCGTTACCAAGTATTTCATATGCTTCAGCAGCTTTTTTGAAATTTGCCTCTGCAGTTTTATCATCTGGATTTTTATCAGGATGGTACTGAATTGCTTTTTTGCGATAAGCTTTTTTAATTTCAGCTGTATTCGCTCCTTTGGAAACTCCTAAAATATCATAATAATCTTCTTTCATATTTATTTACCTACAATAACTTTTGGATAACGAATAATTTTATCACCGAGCTGATATCCTACTTCTATTATATCTATAATTTTTCCTTTTTCTGAATCTGACGAGGCCGATATTTGAGTTATCGCCTCATGAATTTCTCCATCAAACTGATCTCCTTTTAGAGTTTCAGTGGCTATCAAACCGTTTGATTTTAAGGCCTCATCAAATTTATTAAAAATAAGTTTAAAACCATCAAAATCATTAGATTCACCGTTATTATCAAGTTGATGGTTAGCTCTATTAAAATCATCTAAAACAGGAATCATAGAAAGCAGAACATCTTGACTTGCAGTTTTGAACAATTCAATTCGTTCTTTAGTAGTGCGTTTTTTGTAATTTTCAAATTCAGCAAAAAGCCGCAAATATTTATCTTTTTCTTCGCCTAAAGTAAGATTCAGCTCATCTAATTCTTTTTTTGATTTATCCTCAGATTTTATTTTTTTAGAAACTTTCTTTGTAGTAGATGCCTTTTCACGGGATGTTTTTTCTACTTTTTTTGCCATTTAACTCTATGTTTAATTATTTGATTATTAATAGCAAAAGTATTGCCATACTTATTTAATGTCAAATTGTCACTTTTAAATTTACTTTAGCACTTCTTTTAGGGCATTATTTATTTTATCAAATTGAAATTTATAACCTTTCCCTAATATTTTTTTTGAACTAACCCAATGACTATCGAGGACTAAACTGCTCATATCCCCTAATATCATCTTAGTGAAATATTTTGGGATTGGAGGAAAAATATGTGGCCTTTTTAAAGCTTTTGCTAAAGCTGAAATAAAAATTGATTGAGAAACAGGATTTGGTGCCACTGTATTAAAATTACCTATCAATTGTTTTTTAATACAAAACAAAATAATTCCCACTACATCTGACATATGAATCCATGACTGGCCCTGATTTCCAGATCCAAAAGCTGCACCTAAACAAAAAAATGTTGGGATTTTTAGAGTAGCTACAACACCTCCATTTCTAGCCAAAACTAACCCTATTCTTAATTTTGTTATTTTTATATTCATGGTTTCAAAAACATCCACTTCTTCTTCCCAATTCATAACCACATTTTGCATAAAAGAATCTTTTGAAACATCAAAGGTTTCAGAAACAGAATTTTTAAAATCGGAGGGATATATACCTATTGCTGATGCAGAAACAATTTGCTCAACACAATGATTTCCTTTAAGCAAATTTAATCCATTAATTAATAAGCGCGTTGTATCTATCCTACTTGAAAGTATGATTTTCTTATATCTATTTGTCCAACGTTTAGAAATAGAAGCTCCTGCAAGATGAATGATTACGTCCACTCCTGAAAAACAATCAATGTCAATAATCATTCTTGATGGATCCCAATGAAACCCTTTAGCTCCCTCTATAGATTGAATCTTAGATGCTTGTGTGGTTAAATAGTGAATCATCATTCCCTGACTAATAGCCTTTTTCACTAATTGTATACCAACAAGACCTGTAGCGCCCGTGATAAGTAGCTTCATTTTTTTTTCGAAAATAAGCATTTAGCTTTTAATAGCTCTTAACATTTCACGCTTTCCCGGAGGACCAGGTAATCTTTGAGTTGAAAACCCAGCCTCATTTAACCCTCTTCGAACACTCCCCTTAGCACAATAGCTTACCCAAACTCCTTTATTAGATAACAAGTCAAAGCATTTTTTCATACATTCAGAATTCCAAAGTTCAGGTTGAGCATGTGCACCAAATGCATCATAATATATCAGATCAAAAGAAGTTTGGGGATTAAAATCCTCAAAGCGTATTTGTTTTTTTGTTAGTTTAAAAAAATTTGTAGGTAAAACTAATTTATCCCAGGATAGCTTTGAAAAAGTGTTGAAATCAATAGTAGTATTACTATCTTGAAAAAGATCATTATAACCCAAAAGTTTTATCTCAACATTGGTTAAAGGGAATGCTTCTAGTGAAGTAAACACAACCTTTTTTCTTTTTTTTGATGCTTCCAATAACGTTAAATAGGTCATTAAACCTGTACCATATCCAAGTTCCAAAATACGACACGTCTTATTTGGATTTTGTAGATTCCAAAAGTTAAACCCTTCATTCACATAAATGAAATTAGATTCTGTAACTGCTCCATGAATAGAGTGATAAGACTCTTTTAATCGATCAATACGAAAAGTTGACGAACCGTCTTTTGTTATTATTTTACATTTACTGTAGTTCATGATTTGATAAAATAAACATCGAAATATGGTGTTTATTTTTTAAAAACAAAATAGAATTAGTTGTTATTTAAGAAATTCATAATATTTTTGAATAATACAATAATTCTTGTTATCCATTTTAATATTGTTAAGAAAAAAACTAAATTTACTTATAAACATAACCCCATCTAATGAATGTAAAAGAAAATTCAGTTACAAAGATCAACAAAGTTGATTTTGATAATATTGTTTTTGGGAAAACGTTTACAGATCATATGTTCATTTGCAAATTCCGTGACGGGAAATGGCAAGAGCCTGAAATTACACCATATCAAAATCTAACTCTTGATCCATCTGCAAGTGTTTTACATTACGGACAATCGGTATTTGAGGGGATGAAAGCGTTTAAAGATGAAAGTGGTGAAATATGGCTTTTTCGCCCTGAAGAAAATTTTAAGCGAATCAATATTTCTGCAAAACGACTTCAGATTCCGGAGTTTCCAAAAACTTACTTTTTTGAAGGATTAGAAAAACTTTTGCTTTTAGATCAACAATGGATAAAGTCTGGAATTGGAAATTCACTTTATGTTAGGCCTTTTGTCTTTGCTAGTCAACCCAGTGTTCAAGCTTCTGCAGCTTTAGAATATATTTTTATGATTATTTGTGCTCCTGTAAAATCTTATTATACTGGCGGAGAAATAAATGTTTTAATTGCAGAAGAGTATAGCCGTGCGGCAAGTGGAGGTGTAGGTTTTGCAAAAGCTGCTGGTAATTATGCAGCACAATTTTACCCTACATCGGAAGCTCTTAAAAATGGATTTCAGCAAATCATTTGGACTGATGCCAACACACATGAATATATTGAAGAAGCTGGAACTATGAATATATTTTTTAAAATTGATAATAGATTGATTACTTCTCCAAATAACGATCGAATATTAGATGGAATAATAAGAAAAAGTATAATTGATATTGCAAAATTAAATGGATATCTAGTTGAAGAGCGACCTATTAAAATTCAAGAATTAAAAGAAGCTCATGAAAATGGAATCCTAGAAGAGATTTTTGGAACAGGAACTGCGGTAGTAGTTCTTCCAATTCATAGTTTTTCTCATCAAGGCAAATCTTTCAAACTTAATAATAAAACTCCTATAGCCTTAAAACTAAAAGAATTACTTGAGGGTATCCAATATAATACTTCAGAAGATCCTTTTAAATGGAGATATTCTGTAAAATAATTATTGTTTGAGAATTTTTTTTAAATCTGGTTTAAAATAATTTGGCCCCTTCATCACTTTACCATCTTTTCTGTAAATTGGTTTTCCTTTATTATCAAGTTTACTCATATTACTTCTTTGTATTTCATTAAATATAGCTTCCATTTTATCTTGAAAACCGTGAGCAATTATTGTTCCACATAAAATATAAAGCATATCTCCTAGTGCATCTCCAATTTCTATTAGGTCATTATCTTTTGCTGCTTCTAAATATTCTTCATTTTCTTCTTTCATTAAGTTATAACGTAGTTCATAAGTTTTTTCCGATAAAATTGCAGTTGGAATTGATTTAATTCCAATGCCATATACTTTATGAAATTCAGTTACAGCGTCTAAAGGTTTTTTAATCATAGTAATAGAAATTGTTAATGGATTTATTATTTCTAAATTAGTCAAAAAAAAGAAATGTTTTCTTCTAGACAAATGATTTTTGCAATCGTTTTCATAATTGCTTTTACTGGTATAATTATTTTTTCATATAAAACAGACAAAAAAAGTTTACCTATTTATTACAAGGGAAGCTATAAAATATTGATTGGTTTCTTTATCGCTATTGGTTTTATGGTATTTGTGAAATATATTACTACTAAATGAAATCTATCCTTTTTATATTTTTAGGAGGTGGCCTAGGAAGCACATTTCGCTATCTTATTGGTAAGTTTATAATTACTAATAATGAAAAATATCCTTGGCATACGTTAATAACAAATTATGTTGGCTGCTTAGCTATTGGGCTTTTATTAGGGTGGGGTCTAAAAAATGATACATTACGATCTGAATTATATCTTTTTTCAGCTATAGGATTCTGTGGTGGCTTAACAACATTCTCAACATTAAGCGCCGAAAGTCTTCATTTTCTTAAGTCAGGGAATTACATGGCATTTATCGGCTATCTCTTTTTGAGCTTAACAGGAGGTATAATTCTTGTTGCGTTAGGTCACTTTATTTCAAAATAATAAAACATAAAATAAACTATCTTTTTTGCTTATTTAATAAAAAATATATTGCTTTTTTGTTATGCCCTTAATATTAATGGGTATAAAATTTATTTTTAATATAAACAATAATTTATACCCATTAATATTAAGATATAGTAAATCAATAAATATATTTTTGATAATATTTAAAATTTTGCATTGTGAAAAAAATAACTATTCCGTTAATACTTTTTTTAAGTTTTTCTGTACTTTTTACAACTTTTGTTGAAGCACAAGATAGTGATAAAGCGACTCCAGAGTCAATATTTAACTTTAATGGTTCTGTTGATACTTATTTTAGAGCTAGTTTTTCAGAGGACCCTGTTGCTCCCGCAACTTCATTTGCAGATTTAAATGGTTTTGCATTAGGAATGGCCAATTTTATTGTCGC
>CAJWAE010000049.1 GCA_913020075.1 uncultured Flavobacteriaceae bacterium | reverse complement strand
TACTCGGAATATCAGGTGGAATTTCTGCATACAAAATTCCTCTTTTGGTAAGGGAATTAGTTAAGCAAAATGCTGAGGTCCGGATCGTTATAACACCTGCAGCTAAGCAGTTTGTTACTCCACTCACTTTATCAGTACTTTCAAAACACCCAGTATTATCTACTTTTACAGAAAACGAATCTGACAATCCCATCTGGAATGATCATGTATCTCTTGCCCTTTGGGCAGATATTTTTATTATTGCTCCTGCAACCTCCAACACTATTTCATCTATGGCGCATGGGCGTTGTAATAATTTACTACTAGCGGTTTATTTATCTGCTAAATGTCCAGTTTTCATTGCACCTGCTATGGATTTGGATATGTATGTACATCCCTCTAATAAAAAAAACTTGGAGATTTTAAAAGAATATGGAAATCATATACTTCCAGTTGGAATTGGACCTTTAGCTAGTGGATTGGAAGGTAAAGGCCGTATGATTGAAATTAAAGATATCACAACTAGGATTTTAACTTTTTTCAGTCCAATACGACCTCTTGATGGCAAAAAAATTTTAATTACAGCTGGACCAACTTATGAAGCAATTGACCCAGTTCGCTTTATTGGAAATCATTCTTCTGGAAAAATGGGATTCGCTCTTGCTGAAGTCGCAGCAAGCTTAGGTGCTGAGGTTTTTCTTGTCAGTGGACCATCAAAAGAAGAAATAAACAATACAAACATAAAGCTTTTTAAAGTTGTCAGTACAGACGAAATGTTCGGAATAGTTAAAAAATATTACGATGATGTAGATATCGCAATTGCAGCTGCTGCTGTAGCTGATTTCAAACCAGAATTATTTAACGATCATAAAATAAAAAAAAATAAAAAATCACTTTCTCTTTTATTGACTCCTACTCAAGATATTTTAGCCTTTATGGGTGATCATAAAAAAAATCAATATCTTTTGGGTTTTGCTTTGGAAACAGAAAATGAAATTAAAAATGCCAAAGAAAAACTCAAAACTAAAAATTTAGACGGCATCGTTCTTAATTCTCTTCAAGATTTTGGTTCAGGTTTTTCGGTTTCCACAAATAAAATAATATTTATAAATGCGGAAAAAAATATAAAATTCTTTCCCTTGCAGTCAAAGTTAGATTGTGCTAAATCGATTTTTGAGCAAATTATATTATATGTTTTGTAGAATTAATATTTTTTTCTTCTTCTTTTTAATTACTCGCTCTTTTAGTCAAGAACTTAATGTTGAGGTTATTGTTAATTCAGACCTTGTAAATCAAACCAATCAACAAATATTTAAAACTTTAGAGAGATCTATCAATGAGTTTATAAACACTCAAGTTTGGACCAGTCAAAAAACTTTAAATCAAGAAAAAATATCATGTTCATTTGTTCTAAACCTTACAGGATACAGCAATGATCGTTTCGAAGCCTCGCTTCAAATCCAATCACAGCGTCCTATTTTTGATTCTAATTATGATAGTCCTATTTTAAATTACCTTGATAAAGACATTATTTTTTCATATCAGGAATTTCAGCCATTATTTTTTAATCAGTCTAGATTTGAGTCTAATTTAGTTTCTATAATTAGTTTTTATGCATACATTATTATTGGTTTAGATGCTGATAGTTTTTCTTTAAACGGTGGAAGTGCTTATTATAAAAAAGCTAGACAAATAGTTAACTTATCTCAAAATTCGCCTGGGAAAGGTTGGAAACCTTCGGATGGGAATCGTAATAGGTTTTGGCTTATTGACGAATTAATATCTAATACTTCTAGAGAGTATCGTCAATCTTTGTATACATATCACAGGAATGGATTAGATAAATTAACAGGAGACCCTTTAAAGGCCAAAATTTCTTTGATGGACGCAATAAGATTACTCGAACCCTTGTTCCAGAGAAGACCAAATGCTTTTCTACTTCAAATTTTTTTTGACGCTAAAGTTGAAGAAATAGTTAATCTCTTTAGTGGTGGTCCTAAGATTGATTTTAAAGAAACAGAAGATGTATTAAAAAAAATTGCTCCTTTTTTTGGTTCAAGATGGAAGCAAATCAAGGCATAGTTTTTTATATGCTTATATTTACACTCTCTTAAAATTAAATTAATGCTTTGCTAACTCAACTCAAAATAAATAATTATGCTCTGATCGATAATCTTGAAGTCTTTTTTACAGAAGGGATGACATGTATTACAGGTGAGACGGGAGCAGGTAAGTCAATTATTTTGGGGGGTTTATCTCTTGTTTTAGGTAAGCGTGCAAATTTATCAAGTCTTTTGGATCCAGATAAAAAATGTGTTGTTGAAGCAACTTTTGAAGTGTCCACCTATCAACTAAAAGGCTTGTTTGATAAGTTAGCTGTAGATTATGATTCAAATACAATTTTACGTAGAGAAATTTTACCCCAAGGAAAATCTAGAGCTTTTATAAATGACACTCCCGTTTCATTATCCAATCTAGAATTAATAAGTAAACGTTTGTTAGATATCCACTCCCAAACTGATACTCAAATATTACTTGAAAATGAATATCAATTCCAAGTACTGGATGCTCTTGCAAATAATCAATCTGATATAGAAGACTATTTTAACATTTTGATTGATTATAAAAAAACAATTAAAGATTATGATTACTTATTATCTACCCAGAGCCGATTTAAAGAATCACTTGAGCTTAAGCAGTTTTTATTTGATGAATTGGATCTTTTTGGTCTAGAATTAGGGATGTATGAAAAGTTTGAGGAAAAACTGGCTTCCTTGTCTCATGTTGATTATTTAAAAATAACTATGGATGAAGTCATTCAGCTTTTGGAAAGTGAATCTATTGGGATTGTTGACCAATTGTTTCGTTTAAGAAACTTGAGTAACGGATTATTTGAAAAATCCAATCAATTTTCCTTCTTTAAAGAACGTATTCATAACCTTACTCTGGAGTCAGAGGATGTTTTAGAAGAATGTAAAAGACAAATAGAAAATTTGGAAGTTAATCCAAATGAATTGGAAGTATTAACAAAAAAAATAGATCTATTAAATGCACTCTTTCAAAAACATAAAGTTAATTCTGTAGAGGAGTTGATGGAAATTCACAAAGGACTTAAACAAGATATTCAACAAACAGTAAATCTAGATGCCAGCCTAGAAGACTTATATCATACTCAAATTAATCAAGAGAGATTATTAGAAGAGTTTGCAAAATCAATTTCAGAAAAGCGACATCGAGCAGTTTCCATTTTGGAAGATGAATTAAAGTCTTTAGTCGGAAAAATGGGGATGCAAGACGCTGCTTTTAAAATAAAACTTAGCTCCAGTGAAAAATATCTTTCCAATGGTAAAGATGATCTTTATTTCCTTTTCAGCGCAAATACTGGAGTGGATTTTAAATTGCTTAAAAAAGTAGCCTCTGGAGGAGAATTATCGCGTATTATGTTAGCAATTAAAGTTGTGTTATCACGCTATAAAAAACTACAAACCCTTGTTTTTGATGAAATTGATACTGGAGTATCTGGAAAAATATCTGATAGTATTGCTGAGATAATGGTTTCTTTATCAAAAAAACTTCAGGTTCTCACGATTACTCATCTTCCTCAAGTTGCAGCGAAAGGAAGTGATCACTTTAAAGTTCAAAAAGTTATTTTTGAGGGAAAAACATTTACTCGTTTGAATAAATTAGACAAAGATGAACGAATTCAAGAAATTGCAATGATGCTTTCTGGAAATCAAATTACACCTACAGCTATTGCCCATGCAAAACAATTAATGAATTAAATGTATCTTTGGTTCTATAAAAATTACAAATGTCACATAAAATTTTAGAAGGGAAAAAAGGAATAATTTTTGGAGCTTTAGATAATCAATCCATAGCCTGGAAAACAGCTGAATCTGTATCGGATGCCGGAGGAACCTTTGTTCTCACAAATGCTCCAGTAGCCCTAAGAATGGGAACTATTCAATCTTTAGCTGAAAAAACAGATTCTAAGGTTATATCAGCAGATGCCACAAATATTGATGATTTAAACTCATTGATTGACCAAGCACAAGAGATTTTAGGAGGCAAGCTTGATTTTGTTTTACATTCCATTGGAATGTCTGTAAATGTCAGAAAAGGGAAACATTATACTGATTTAAACCATGATTGGATGACAAAAGGTTGGGATGTTTCTGCTGTTTCTTTTCACAAGTTAATGCAGTGTCTTTATAAAAAAGACGTAATGAATCCTTGGGGAAGTATATTAGCACTTACCTATGTAGCCGCACAACGTACTTTCCCTAATTATAATGACATGGCAGATAATAAAGCTTATTTGGAGTCTATAGCTCGTAGTTTTGGATATTTCTTTGGTAAGGATAAAAAAGTACGGGTTAACACGATCTCTCAGTCGCCTACACTTACTACTGCCGGTAAAGGAGTCTCTGGAATAGAAGGATTTCTTAATTATGCTGAAAAAATGTCTCCATTGGGTAATGCTACTGCTAAAGAATGTGCAGATTATACTGTTTCTCTTTTTTCTGATTATACACGAAAAGTAACCCTTCAAAATTTATTTCATGATGGTGGATTTTCAAACGTTGGAGTTAGTCAAGAAATCATTGATTCTTTAAGCTAGCTAAATAATTGGAGAATTAATGGGATATTATGTATTTGAAAACAAAAAAAATTGATAAAATCTTAAAAATGTTTCCTGATAAAGGCCGTTTTCAATTTTTTTTTCTTTTTTTTCTTATTTCTTTTACTTTTTGGTTTAGTACAAAGCTGTCAAATAATTATCAAATTGAACAAACTTTTAAAATAGTTTGGAGCGATATCCCAAAGAATGTAATTTTATCTAATAATAAATCAAAAATTGATTTATTAATTACTGCTAGTGGAATTGAAATTTTATGGTATCGTTTGTTTAAAAATAAAATAATATTATCTTTAAATGAGACAAGTTTCTTAAGTCAACCTGCACAAATTTCCTTAGAAAGAAAGCAATATCTTTTTCAACAACAATTATTTTCCAATACAGAGTTAAATCAAATAAAAACAGATGATATATTACTTGAATACAGTCTTTTGAATTCAAAAAAAGTTGTTGTTGTCCCACTAGTAACAATTAAATATAGGCCAGGATATTTGAGTGATTCGCCTTTACGAGTAATTCCAGATAGTATTTTGGTTACAGGGGCTCAAAGTATTTTAGATACTCTATCAGAAATTTCAACTTTACCATTTATTTCAAATGATAATAATAGAGACATTTCAGAAACGCTGATTTTGGAAGCTAAGGAAGGACTTCACTATGAAATTAATCAAATTAAAATTTTAATGCCAATATCCAGGTATTCTGAAAAAGAATTTACGATTAATCTAGAAACAATAAATCTTCCAGATAAAGTAAAAATGAAATTTTTTCCTCCTAAGATTAAATTAAAAATAACAATGCCGTTGATTTTATTAAATGGAATAAATGAGACTGATTTTGGGTTAGCGATTGATTATAACTTAATTAAAGAAGAACCTTTTAAGCCACCAATAATTTTTTTGACCAAAAAACCACAAAAAATTAAAAACATATCTTGGAATCCTAAATCCGTAAATTATCTGATAAGAAAATGAAAATAGTTGGACTAACAGGGGGAATAGGAAGTGGAAAATCTACTATGTTGAAGTGGTTTAAAAAACAAGGTGTGCCATGTTTTGAATCTGATAAAGTTGGAAGAAAAATGTTGAATTATAATTTAAAAGAACAAGTTATCAAGCGTTTTGGAACCGAAATTTATGATATAAAAGGTTGTCTAAACCGAAAAAAACTATCTGAAATTGTTTTTAATAATCCAAATTCTTTAGCAGATTTGAATGCTATTGTTCATCCAGCAGTTGATTCAGCTTTTAAAGATTTCAAAATAAAAAATCAGGATGCAACCTTCATAATAAATGAAGTTGCAATTCTTTTTGAATATGGCGGATATAAAGAATGCGACATCATTATTCTAGTTACAGCCTCCAAAGAGTTACGTTTAAAACGAGTTATGCAACGAGATAATAGTAATCGAGAAACTGTAATTTCCAGAATGAAAAATCAATGGACTGACAAAATAAAAATAGAATTATCAGATTATGTGATTGTAAATGAATCAATTAAAGATTCTTTAAGTCATCTAAAAATTGTGTACAATGAATTAATATAATTTTTAACTAGAATGATTAACAAAGTCTTGGTATTTTTTAATTTAAAATAAATGAAATTTACCCTTAATAAATAAAGAGATAATATTCATCAATGAAAAAAACTTTATTCATTTCACTTGTATGTTTCATGATTATATCTATTCTGGGTGTAGTTGCTTTGCAGGGATATTGGATTTATTCTGCATGGAATGATAAAGAAAAGGAGTTTTCTTTATCCATTCAACAGTCTTTGCAAATTGTTGCTGAGGAAGTTCAAGAACGTGAACTTTTAGATTACATAAGTGCTTATGAAAGTCTAATTGATTCTATTGGAACTCCAGATGATGAGAGTTTTGCAAAGGTATTTTTGTTTTTAGATGAAGATAAACCTAACAATTTAATTTCATATTACGCATATGGTATTTTAGAACAAAATTATAAGATCAAACCTTATTTAGATCCTAAACTAGGAGACACTATAGATGTATTGATGGATGTTAAGCAAGTAAAAAACACAACAATAATTAATAAAAATGATGTTTTTGATAGGGAGAATAATATTGCTAGTTCTATAGAGAAGATTACAAATATTGATAGAATGAATATTTCTAATCAACGTATTTTATCTGCTTTTAAGGATTATACATCTAATACTCCTTTGCATAAACGATTAAATTCAAGCGAATTAGATTTTGTTTTAAAAAGACAGTTTGACTCAAAAAAAATCATAACACCATATGAATTTGGTGTTTATGATAAGGGTTTAACTACGAAGATAAAGTCTAAAAATTATTCAGAAAAACAAGAAGGTTTTCGT
Source organism: uncultured Flavobacteriaceae bacterium (assembly GCA_913020075.1). Lineage (GTDB taxonomy): Bacteria > Bacteroidota > Bacteroidia > Flavobacteriales > Flavobacteriaceae > MS024-2A. The sequence continues at coordinate 5,905 of CAJWAE010000049.1, read as the reverse complement.
TATTATACACCTATTTTTTTAAATAAAAATGGAGTTGGTAATTATGAGTTAGTTGTTTCCTTTCCGAAAAAGGATCAGTATGTGTTTTCTTCGATACTTGGTATTGGAGGATTGACCTTATTCCTTACTCTTTTTATTGTCGTTGTCTCCGGAGGTGCATTGTATCAAATTATACAACAGAAGAAAATTTCTGAAATAAAAACTGACTTTATAAATAATATGTCTCATGAGTTTAAGACGCCAATAGCTACTATAAGCCTAGCATTAGATGCAATTTTAAATCCAAAATCCATCGGTGTTTCTTCAAAGGTTAAACAATATGTAAAAATGATTCGAGAAGAAAATAGCAGAATGCTTACTCAAGTTGAAAGTGTTTTAAGAATTTCACAATTAGAACGGGGTAGCGAACCAATTCCAAAAATTAGAATGGATTTCCATGAGGTCCTTAAAGATGCCATTAACCATACCGGTTTAATTTTAGAAAACAAAAAAGTCAAACTATTAACAGATTTAAAAGCATCAAATCCATTCATTTACGGAAATAAGACTCATTTCACTAATGTAATTATAAATCTAATAGATAACGCAGTTAAATATTGTGATGAATCTCCAGAGGTTGTTTTAAAAACTTTAAATGATGGTACAAATTTCATCATTAAGCTCCAAGATAATGGAATAGGTATGACCCCCGTTACACAGAAGAAAATATTTGATAAGTTTTATCGTGAAACTTCAGGAAATATTCATAACGTTAAAGGTCATGGATTGGGCCTGGCGTATGTAAAAAAAATAATAGAATTGCATAAAGGGCATATTTCACTTGAAAGTAAAATAAATATTGGGACTACTTTTACGTTAAGCTTCACTAATGAACAATAAAACATCTAAGATCACATATCAATAATCATGAAAAATACAAACAAAAAAATTTTATTAGTTGAAGATGACCATAATTTTGGGAGCATATTAAAAGAATATTTAATGCTAAATGATTATGAAGTTATTCTAACCAAAAATGGTATTGAGGGCTTTGAAAAGTTTAAAAAAAATGATTTTGATCTGTGTATTTTAGATGTGATGATGCCATATAAAGACGGGTTTACTTTAGCTAAGGAAATACGTGAATTAAACGATAACATCCCTATTTTCTTTCTCACGGCAAAACACTTAAAAGAAGATGTTTTAAAAGGTTTTAAAATTGGAGCCGATGATTACCTGACTAAACCTTTTGATTCTGATATTTTATTAGCTAAAATTAAAGCGGTATTTAATAGAAAAAATACACCATTCGTTAATGTTGATGATACTTTTGAGTTTTCGTTTAGTAATTTTTATTTTAATTCAAAACTTCGTTTTTTAAAACATAAAGAAGATGATATAATTAAGCTTTCTCCTAAAGAAAATCAGCTTTTAAAATTACTCGTGTTATATTTAAATGACCTACTTCCTAGGGAATTGGCCCTAAATAGAATCTGGCGAGATGATAATTATTTTACTTCTAGAAGTATGGATGTTTATATAGCTAAGCTTCGAAAATATTTAAGCATAAATGATAAAGTTCAAATTTTAAATATACACGGAGAAGGATTTCGTTTAGTTATTCTTTAATTTATACTGCGTGGATGAAAACGCTCTACCACAGAGCGTAAGTGTTGTGTATCTAAATGCATGTAGACTTCAGTAGTTGTTATATTTTCATGACCCATCAGAACTTGAATTGTTCTCAAATCCGCCCCATTTTCTAATAAGTGTGTTGCAAATGAGTGTCTGAAGGTATGTGGTCCAACTTGTTTTAAAATATTAGCTTTTTCAGCTAATCGCTTTATTATAGTATAAATCATTTGTCGTGTTAAACTCTTTCCATTTCGATTTAAAAACAAAATGTCTTGATATTTAGAGTTAATTTTTTGAAGGTCTCTTTGTTCTAAATATAATTCAATATATTTTTTTGCAATTTTACCAATAGGTACAATCCTTTGTTTGTTTCCTTTCCCTGAAACTCTTATTAGTTCTTCTTTAAAAAAAATATTGGAAAGACTAAGAGTTGTCAATTCCGAAACACGTAATCCACTTGCATAAAGGGTCTCTATTATTGCACGATTACGATGACCTTGAGGACTTCCCAGATCGATTTGATTTACAAGTATTTCAATCTCATTATAACTTAACACATCTGGTAATTTTCTCCCCAGCTTAGGTAAATCAATCAAATCAGTTGGATTTGTTTTTCTATATGATTCAAAGATCAAGAAATCAAAAAAACTACTTAATCCTGAAATCCGTCTTGCTTGAGTTTGAGGGGTTAATTTCTTTGCAGTTTCATAAATAAATTTTTGAACTGATTCTAAGGTGCAATTTTCTGGAGTTTCATTTATTTTTTGCCTATTTAAAAATTGCTCAAATGCATATATATCGAGTGTGTAATTATCTATAGAATTTTCTGCAAGTCCTCTTTCTATTCGAAGATACATTTGAAAATCTTTAAGTGCTTGTTGCCAATTCACAGATTCTATTTTTAGGGAGATAAAGCTATTTTATTTACTTTTACTAAAATAATAAAAATGAACATCAGTATCATCAACGGACCAAATCTAAATCTTTTAGGAACCCGTGAACCATTGATTTATGGTGACCAAACTTTTGAAGATTATTATAAAATTTTAAAAAATCGATTTCCAGAGATCATCTTCGATTATTTTCAATCCAATATTGAAGGTGAAATAATAAATAGACTGCATCAAGTCGGTTTTTCAGCAAATGCGATTTTATTAAATCCAGGTGCCTATACCCATACTTCTGTTGCAATTGGAGATGCAATTAAGGGAATTGATAGTGATGTTATTGAAATTCATATTTCAAACACCTTTGCAAGAGAAGATTTTAGACATACTTCATATATAACACCAGTAGCAAAGGGTATAATCATTGGTTTTAATCTAGATTCTTACCGTCTAGCAATAGAGAGTGTAATAGGTTAAATAGAAAATTATATATTTTCGGAAGTGTTCAGTCTCATTTTTAATAAATCAGATTTAAAATTAAGTTTTTGATAAGCTTTTATTGCGTTTTTATTTTCAGCATAAACATCTAATTGAAACTCTAATATACCTCTATCTTTAGACCATTTCATAAGACTCTTAATAATACTAGAATTAATTTTTTTGCCTCGATATTTCGGTACAACAAACATAAAGCCCAAATAAGCATAAAATTCAGGATTTTTGTAGTCAATAGATTTTTCAATAATTACTGAACCAGAGCCAACAATTTCATTATTATAAATTGCAACAACAACTTCAGCATTTTTTTGTTTAATTAATTTTTTTAGGTTGTAATATTTGATTGGATCTTTTTTTAGATTAGAAGCGAATGGACGTTCGTATAATATTAGTTTTTGTTCAAAATGCTTTAAAGTAATTAAATCTTCAATTTTCGCTGTTCTTATTGAAATTATATTCATTAGTCTTTGATTTTAAATATTTCCCATAGTCTAATGAAAAAAGCAGCTCGAAGGCTGCTTTAGATTATTGGAATTATGAATTTATAAATGAATTACTTCATCATAAGCATCTGCTACCGCTTCCATTACAGCCTCACTCATTGTAGGATGAGGATGAATGGTTTTTAACACCTCATTTCCTGTAGTTTCCAGTTTACGTCCTAAGACAGCTTCTGCAATCATATCAGTAACTCCAGCACCAATCATATGGCAACCAAGCCATTCTCCGTATTTGGCATCAAAAATCACTTTCACAAAACCTTCTGAACTTCCACTAGTTTGTGCCTTTCCAGAAGCTGAAAACGGAAATTTACCTACCTTAATATTGTATCCCTTTTCTTTAGCTTGGGTTTCTGTTAACCCAACCGAAGCAATTTCTGGGCTACAATAGGTACATCCGGGAACATTGTCATAATCCAATGGTTCGACATTTTGTCCTGCAATCTTTTCAACACATAAAATTCCTTCCGCAGATGCAACGTGAGCTAGTGCCTGCCCTGAAGTGACATCTCCAATGGCATAATATCCTGGAAGATTAGTTTGGTAAAAATCATTAACCATGATTTTATCATGATCGACAGCAATACCTATATCTTCAAGTCCAATATTTTCAATATTAGTTTTGATTCCAACAGCAGACAAAATTATATCTGCACTTATTATTTCTTCTTTCCCATCTTTTTTTAAGGTAGCTTTTACTTCTTTCCCTTTTGAATTAACAGAAATAACTTCAGCATTAGTTAAAATTTTAATCCCACTATTTTTAAAAGATCGTTCCAATTGTTTAGATATTTCCTCATCTTCTATAGGAACAATACGATCTTGGTATTCTATCAAAGTTACTTCTGTGCCCATTGTATTGTAGAAATAAGCAAATTCAATCCCAATAGCTCCAGAACCTACTACAATAAGTTTCTTAGGTTGCTTTGATAGTGTCATAGCTTCTCTATAACCAATAACTTTTTTACCGTCTTGAGGAAGACCAGGTAGTTCTCTAGATCTAGCTCCCGTAGCAATAATTATGTTTTTGGCTTCGTATTCTGTTATTTTATTTTTTTGAGTAACGCTTATTTTTTTGTTAGCAAGAAGCTTTCCATGTCCTTTGATAACATCAATTTTATTTTTCTTCATCAAAAATTGAACACCTTTACTCATTCCACTAGCCACAGATCGACTTCTGTTAACTACAGCATCAAAATTTTTATCATATTCTTTAACTGAAAGACCATAATCTTCGGCATGTTTTAGATATTCAAAAACTTGAGCGGATTTTAGTAGTGCTTTAGTTGGAATACATCCCCAATTTAAACAAACACCACCAAGACTTTCCTTTTCAATAATAGCGGTTTTAAAACCCAATTGAGAAGCTCGGATAGCTGTAACATAACCTCCTGGTCCGCTTCCTAAAATAATGATATCGTATGTGGCCATTTAATGATTTTTAGTTTGGTTGTAAATTTACATAAAACAGAGTTATTTTTTCTCTATTTTTCATCAGGATTAAATTGAATACCTGCAGCATTTACACAATAACGTTCACCTGTTTGAGTTGGACCATCATTAAAAACATGACCTTGATGTCCTCCGCACGAAGCGCATAAAATTTCAGTTCGAGCCATCCCATGTGAATGATCTTGTAAATATTCTAATGCTCCTGGTAATGAGGCATCATAACTGGGCCATCCACAATTGCTGTCAAATTTATTTTTAGAGCTGTACAATGGAGTATTACAACCTTTGCAATTATAAGTGCCTATTTCACAATGGTCATTATATTTTCCAGAAAATGGACTTTCTGTACCCTTTTCTCTTAAAACTCGAAAGGATTCTTCATTTAAAATTTTTTGCCATTCTAAATCTGATTTTTGTACTGGATAAATTTTATTATTTTTCATCGGTCTGAATGAAGTTTAATGCTGCAGAGTTTATGCAATGTCTATTTCCTGTGGTATTTTTAGGACCATCACCAAACATATGCCCTAAATGTCCTCCGCAGTTATTACAACTTAATTCAGAACGAGCATATCCAATTTTATAATCTACATCATATTCTAAGTTTTTTTCAATTCCTCTGTCAAAGGCTGGCCATCCCGATCCTGAGTCATATTTAAACTCTGACTTATACAATGGAGATTGACAACCTGCACAGACATAAATTCCTTCTTTTTTGTTATTGTTTAATGGTCCAGAAAAAGCAATCTCTGTACCTGATTTACGCAAAACATAATATGCCATTTGAGGCAAGGATTCTTTCCATTCATTTTCGGTCTTGAATACTGTATATTGTTTTTGTGTTTTTTTGTTTGTTTCTTGTGAATTTCCTTTGCACCCTATTAATATAAAAATAAGTAATATTGAGTAAATTGATTTCATTTTTTTTTTCAAATTTAATAAATCTTAATAAAT
>CAJWAE010000048.1 GCA_913020075.1 uncultured Flavobacteriaceae bacterium | reverse complement strand
TTCTTGAGAGGCTCTCCATACTTCTAATTCTGCACCATATTTTGAGCGTGCATATGCACTATGATTATTAGAGTTAGACCATGAATGGTCTTCGTTTACTTGATTAATTTGAGTTTCAGCTCCAATTGCTGCAATAGAACTTACATAAGCTAGTTTCTTTACTTTATTCTTTATCGCAATATTAACAACATTAGCTGTTCCTTCAATATTTGTTTTAATTAGTTTTTTTAAATGAGATTCTGTAAATGAAACCTTTGCTGCACAATGATATACAAAATCAATACCATTAAATGCCTCATTTAAAGCATTTATATCGTTTAATTCAGCTTGTTTCCAGATTATAGATTTAAAGTATTCAGGATTATTCGGAGCTAATTTTTTAAAAAGATTTTCAACTTTTTTTATACTTTTAATTTTCCTATAAATAGCTACTGTTGGATTTTTTTTAACACATTCAAAAAGAACATGAGCACCCAACATTCCTGTACCTCCAGTAACTAATACCATAGCAGCAAATTTACACTTTTTTGTTTTTGATTTTTGGTTTCTCACAGAGAAATCTATCTTTACCTCAAAAATTATATGCCAACCAATTTTGTACAAGAGCTTAGATGGAGAGGATTAGTCCACGATATAATGCCTGAAACCGAAAATTTTCTTAAAGAAAACCCAACTAAAGGGTATATAGGTTTTGACCCAACCTCAGATTCTCTTCACATTGGAAGTTTAGTGCAAATAATAATTTTAATGCATTTTCAAAATGCAGGACATTCTCCTATTGTACTAGTAGGTGGTGCCACTGGTATGATAGGAGATCCCTCAGGAAAGTCTGATGAGAGAAATTTGTTAGATCAAGAATCATTAAATAAAAATTGCAATGGTATACAAAAGCAGCTTGAACAATTTTTGAATTTTGATAATTCCTTTACAAATACAGCTCTTTTAGTGAATAATTACGATTGGATGAAAGGATATAGTCTTATTGATTTTTCTAGAGATATTGGAAAGCATGTCACCGTAAATTATATGATGGCAAAAGAGTCAGTTAAAAAAAGATTGAGCTCAGAGGCAAAAGTAGGAATGTCTTTTACTGAATTCACTTATCAGTTACTTCAAGGGTATGATTTTTTGCATCTCTATAAAACTCAAAATTGTAGAATTCAGCTAGGTGGAAGTGATCAATGGGGTAATATTACTACTGGAACTGAATTAATAAGACGTAAAGAAGGAGGGAAAGCTTATGCTATGACTTGCCCTTTAATTAAAAAAGCAGATGGGACTAAGTTTGGAAAAACTGAAGAAGGTAATATCTGGCTTGACAAAAAACGAACATCCCCATATAAATTTTATCAATTTTGGCTTAATACTTCTGATGAAGATGCTTTAAGTTATGTCAAAATATTTACTTTCTTAAACGAAGATGAAGTGAATGAAAAGATTAAAGAACACGAAATAGCACCTCATCTTAGGTTATTACAAAAAATTATTGCCAATGAAACAACAATACTGGTTCATGGTATAGAAGAACTCAAGCGTGCAGAAGAAGCTTCTCAAATCTTATTTGGAAAAGCTACAGGAGAAGCGTTACAAAAACTTGACACTACAACTTTTTTAGAACTTTTTGAGGGAGTTCCCCAAGCTGAAATCAATCGTTCATTAATAACTAATGGCCTAAACATTGTTTCTGCACTTTCTGGAGATATAGGATTTTTAAATTCAAATGGTGAAGCACGAAGGGCGCTCAAGGAAAGTTCAATTTCAGTGAATAAATCAAAGGTTAATCAGGATTTTATAATCACAAAGGAACATTTAATTGGAAATCAATATATTTTGTTGCAACGTGGCAAAAAAAATTATTTTATATTAAAAATAGCTAACTAAACTACCATTAGATTACACCCTCTTATTTCAGCTTGATCAAAACGACCTAAAACTTCGAAAGATCCATTTTTATGAGTTTTTCCTAAATCTTGAGTTGCTATAAAAGCACATGAGTTTACATTGGCCAGATCAATAACATTAATAGCCCCTATTTTATTTGAATCTAATATTTCAAAGGGATCCTCCAGTGAACGAGTAATCACATTCATCCAAGGCGGACAATAAAAGTGACCGTCACCTTTGGAATAAGCCTGACTTAAAAGCTCAGTCATTCCATATTCTGAATGAATATTATTCACTTTAAAGCCATCTTTAAGGATTTTATGTAAATCAGATCGGACCAATTCTTTTCGCATTCCTTTCATTCCACCAGTTTCCATAACATATGTGTTTTTTAATTTCCAAGCGTGGTTTTCTACACAATTTAGAAGAGCAAATGAAACTCCTAAGAGAAGTGTTTTTTGTCTATTTTGCTCAAGTGACTCAAGAGTTGTTTTTAATTCCTCGATTTCATTTAAATAAAACCCACTTTGGTGATTTTTAGTTTTTTTAATCAAATGGTTAATCATATATACAAGTGAAGAATTTTCTCGTTCCAAATATGACGGTAATAATGCTAATATCACAAAATCTTCTATGTTACCATAGAATAATTTAAATCCCTTCTCAAAACTTTTTATGTAAAGATTTAAATCTTCAATATAGTGCCTTGAAGGAGTTTGATCGGTTGTTTTACTTGATTCAAAAACAAATTTTGAGGTGGTATTTTCACAAATAACTTTATGAGATTTGAAAAATTGAATAGGTAAAAAAGGAATTTTTTTAATAGAATTAACCTCTGTAGGTGAAATATTTATTAAATCACAATATGACCTATAAATAGAATTGTTTTGGTGCTGGTAAGAAAAAAGAGCAAGTGCCCTTTTTTGGAATTGAAAAGGGGACTTTATTAAATCAAAGTCAGTTAGCGAAGATTTCATATTTTGATAAAAATAATCAAAAAAAAAGAAGAATTCAAAAGGATAAATAAAACATAAAATAATTTTTTATTAAATTAATCAAACTGAAAAACATAAATTATAATAACAAACATTTCTGTGTATTTTTTAAGATTGTTTAAATATTAATAAATTGAATTTATTAATATTGTTATAACATTAATAAAATTAATAAAGTGTTATTTTAGTTGTAGACAATCTAAAAAATGAAAAAAACGGATATCAAGATTTTATTAGTAGATGATGAACCTGATATTATTGAAATTATCAGATATAATCTTGAGCAAGAAGGATATCAAATTTTTTCTGCCTCAGATGGTATGGAAGCAATTAAAATCGCAAACAAAATACTACCAAATCTTATTGTTTTAGATATTATGATGCCTAATTTGGATGGTATAGAAACCTGTGAGCGACTCCGTCAAGACTCACGTTTTCAAGATACTATTATTATGTTTTTAACTGCACGTGGTGAGGATTATTCTTATTTAGCAGCTTTTGATTCTGGCGCTGATGATTACGTGACTAAGCCAATAAAACCTAAGGTATTGATATATAAAGTAAAAGGATTGTTGAGAAGATTCATTAATAAGGATAGTAATCAAACACATCAATTAAATTACAAAGGAATAACTATTGATCGTGAAACCTATTATGTTGAATTGAATGGTGAAAAACTAACATTACCAAGAAAAGAATTTGAATTAATTTTTCTATTGGCATCTAAACCTGGAAAAGTTTTTAAGAGAGAAAAAATAATGAATGACGTTTGGGGGAGTGATGTCGTAGTTGGAGATCGGACAATTGATGTTCATATTCGTAAACTTAGAGAAAAAGTAGGAGATCATTTCTTTAAGACTATTAAAGGTGTTGGTTATAAATTTGTTGAACCTGAAAAATAATTTTGTGACTGAAATCAAGAACAGTTTTATAAGTATAACCTCTGCTTTATATATTGCTTTTTTTACAGCCATAGTCCATTTAGGCACAGCTTACTTTTATTTAGATTTTTCTTGGAAAACTTTTCGCTGGGGAGTCAGCCTAGCTCTATTTTTGGGAGTTTTCTTATTTTCTTATTTACTCTTGTATGTTAGGATAGAGTACTTTATAATCAATAAAGTAAAGGAGTTATATCAAACCTTTTTCCCTGCGGTTATATCATCTAATTCTTTAAAAACAGATTCTAATATTGATTTTTTGACAAATAAGCTTAAACAATTTGCTTCAGATAGTATGCTGGAAATAGAAATGTTAAAAAAACAAGAAAACTATAGAAAAGAGTTTATAGGAAACTTATCGCACGAGCTTAAGACTCCCTTGTTTACCGTTCAAGGTTATGTTTTAACTCTGCTTGATAGAGGATTAAAAGATAAAAAAATAGTAAAAAAATATTTAAAGCAGACTGCAAAAGGTGTAGAACGATTAGAATTTATTATTAAAGATTTAGATTTGATCACCAAGTTTGAATCCGGTATAGAGACTTTAGATTATTCAACATTTGATATTCGTAAAACACTGAAAAACGTCTTTGAACTTCTGGAATTTCAATCTGTAAAAAATAATATATCAATTAAAATGGATCGTAATTATGACTATCCTATTTGGGTTATTGCAGATGAGGAGCGTATTCAGCAAGTCATTACTAATTTGATAATTAATTCTCTTAATTATGGAGTTTACCAAGGAGCTACTGAAGTAAGTATTAATCAGCCCAATGAGTCAAAAGCTTTAATCCGAATAACAGATAATGGAAAGGGAATAGATAAAAAGCATTTGCCAAGGTTATTTGAGCGTTTTTATAGAGTGGATAAAACTAGAAATCGTAATCAAGGAGGATCTGGTCTTGGCTTAGCAATTGTAAAGCACATTATTGAGGCTCATAATGAACAAATATTTGTAGAAAGCAAATTACAAGTGGGTTCCGAATTTTCATTCTCACTTTCATTAGCTTCCAAAAAAGAGTTGTTAAAGCAGTTGTGAATTTTCTATTTTTGCTTAAAAAAAAATAGTGGGAAGTAAAAATAAACTAAAGCGTTTTAAAGAAAACGAAACCTTTCTTAATGTTATACAACCAGAAAGAGACGAAATTTTAGATGGTAGTTTTAATTTAAAAGGGAATTGGAAAAAATTATTTTTTAAAAATGACAAACCGATTGTTTTAGAATTGGGCTGTGGAAAAGGAGAGTATTCTGTGCATTTGGCACAACAAAACTCTGAAATAAATCATGTAGGTGTCGATATTAAAGGGGCTCGTTTTTGGAGTGGTGCTAAAAAAGCTATCGAAGAGAGTATAAATAATGTAGCTTTTTTAAGAACACAAATAGAACTAATAGACCTCTGCTTTGCTTCAGAAGAGGTTGATGAAATATGGATTACTTTTCCTGATCCACAAATAAAGTATAAACGTTCTAAACATAGACTTACCAATCCTGAATTTTTAGCATTGTATAAAAAAATATTAAAACCCAAAGGAGTAATCCACCTTAAGACTGATAGCGAGTTCTTATTTGGATATACATTAGGAATTGTATCTTACATAGGAAATGTTATTTATGCCCATCACAACATTTATAACAATAGTGATGCTCCTAAAACAGCAACAGCTGTTCAGACCTTTTATGAAAAAAAATTTTTAACTCAGAATAAATCGATCACTTACATAAAATTTAATTTATAATATGCTTCAGCATAAGTCTTTTTACTTAAAAGTATATGAATTGGTTCGATTGATACCTGAAGGTAAAGTCACTTCCTATGGAGCAATAGCTCGTTATCTTAGTTCGTCTAAAAGTGCTAGAATGGTAGGTTGGGCTATGAATGCTTCTCACAATATTTCAAATATACCAGCTCATAGAGTAGTAAATAAGCAAGGATTACTAACAGGAAAACATCATTTTGGAGGAAATAACATTATGCAACAACTTCTTGAAAATGAAGGTATTGTTGTGATAAATAACCAAATCCAACATTTAGATCTTTTTTTTTGGGACCCCAATGAGGAGCTTACCACTTTTTTAAAATAAGTAATCTTTTGATATTGAAAGCTAGATCTTATATTTGCAGTCAACATCAAAAATAAATGGAAATTACTAAAGAAGCTATTTTTGAAGCTTTAAAGACAATTACTCTCCCAGGAGAAGGTGAAAACATTATTGATAAAGGGGCAGTATCGAATATCATGATCTTTGGAGATCAGATTGATATTGATATTCAATTACAAAATCCTAGCCTCCAGGCTCGTAAAAAACTCGAGGTTTCTATTTTGAAAACTATTCATGAACAAGTTTATGAAAAAGCTAAAATAAAAATCAATATTAAGGTAATTGCAAAACCTGCGAAAGAGCAGAATGTTATTAAAGGAAAACCTATTAAAGGGATTGAAAATATTATTGCCATTTCTTCTGGAAAAGGTGGAGTTGGAAAATCAACAGTTACTGCTAACATTGCGGTGACTTTAGCTCAGATGGGTTGTAAAGTAGGGATTTTAGATGCAGATATTTATGGGCCCTCTATTCCTACAATGTTCGACATGGAAGGAGCACGTCCACTTTCAATTCAGTTAGATGGAAAATCTAAAATGAAGCCTATTGAAAATTACGGTGTAAAAATTTTATCTATAGGATTTTTCACAAAACCTGAACAGGCTGTAATATGGCGAGGTCCTATGGCAGCAAAAGCTTTAAATCAAATGATTTTTGATGCAGCTTGGGGAGATTTAGATTTTTTATTAATTGATTTACCTCCTGGAACTGGAGATATTCACCTGAGTATTGTCCAATCCTTACCTTTAAATGGTGCAGTAGTTGTTAGTACACCCCAAAACGTTGCATTAGCTGATGCTAAAAAAGGGATCGCAATGTTTCAGCAAGAAAATATTCAAGTACCTGTATTGGGAATAATTGAAAACATGAGTTACTTTACTCCAGAAGAATTACCAGAAAATAAATATTATATTTTTGGGAAAAGAGGTGCTGAATATCTATCAAAAGATAAAAAAGTTCCTTTTTTGGGAGCCCTTCCTCTGATTCAGAGTGTTCGTGAGGCAGCAGATGTTGGAAGACCCGCAGCACTTCAAAAAAATACATCTATTTCAAATCAATTTAATGAGATTGCAAAAAAGCTTGTTTCCCAAGTTTTATACCGAAATAAAAATTTACCCCCCACAAAAGCCGTAGAAATTACTAATTTAGTAGGCTGCGAAGCTATAAAAAAAGCAACATGAACTCAGAAGAAGTCAAAATAAAAATATTAGAAGCCTTAGAAGAGATTCGTCCATTTCTTAAATCTGATGGTGGAGACATATCATTAGTTTCAGTGAAAGACGATAAACATGTTAAGGTTCAGTTACACGGAGCTTGCTTAGGCTGTAGTGTTAATCAAATGACGTTAAAAACTGGAGTTGAAATGACCATTAAAAAATACCTTCCTCAAGTTGAAACAGTCACCAGTGTTGATGTTAAATGATATGATTAAAACAGATATCTTAATCATTGGAGCTGGCCCTACTGGTTTATTTACAGTATTTGAAGCAGGGCTTTTAAAATTAAAATGCCACCTAATTGATTCTTTACCAATGCCGGGTGGTCAATGCTCTGAAATATACCCTAAAAAACCAATATATGATATTCCTTCCCATCCTGAAATTCTTGCTGGGGACTTAATTAAAAAATTAGAAAAGCAAATAGAACCCTTTCAACCTAAATACACTTTAGGAGAAAGCGCTGTTTCGATTGAAAAAACAAAAGACGATCATTTTATTGTTACAACTGATTTAGGGACAAGGCACATGGCTCCAGTTGTAGCTATAGCAGGTGGTTTGGGTTCTTTTGAGCCCCGTAAACCACCTTTAGATCGACTAACTCATTTTGAAGATAAGGGGGTAAATTACATCATTAAAAATCCAGAACTATATAAAAATAAAAAAATTGTTATAGCAGGAGGTGGTGATTCTGCATTGGATTGGACAATTTTTTTAGAGGGCATAGGGGCTTTTGTTACTTTAATTCATCGTAGAATTGAATTCCGGGGTGCTTTAGATTCAGTCGATAAGGTTCAAAAATTAAAAAATAAAGGTCGTATTCAATTAATTACACCTGCAGAAGTTATAAGTTTAAAAGGAGAAGATAAATTATCAAGTATAGTTATTGAGCATGATGGAAATCAATTTTCAATAGAGTGTAGCTATTTTATTCCACTTTTTGGTTTAACCCCTAAATTGGGTCCAATAGCAAATTGGGGTTTAGAAATTGATAAAAACGCTATTAAAGTGGATAATACTTTAGATTATCAAACTAATATTCCAGGAATTTATGCAATAGGAGATGTCAATACTTATCCGGGTAAGTTAAAACTAATTCTATGTGGATTTCATGAAGCAACTCTTATGTGTCAAAGTGCCTTTAAACGGATCTATCCAGATAAACGAAATGTTTTAAAATATACAACTGTAAGTGGTGTGAATGGTTTTGATGGTTCAAAAAAAGAAGCTGCCAAATCAATAATTAAGTCCATAGATTAATTATGAGTCTAGATATTACAATTCATTTGATTGATCGTAAAGGAATTTCCCATAAATTAATTGCTCCTACTGACATACAAATGAATCTTATGGAAATTTGTAAATCGTATGAATTGCCCGTTGAAGGAACTTGTGGAGGAATGGCCATGTGTGCTTCTTGCCAATGTTATATTGAAAGTGATCATATTCTTACTGAACGTTCGGACGAAGAGGACGCAATGCTTTCAGAGGCTTTTCATGTAAAAAAAAACAGTAGATTAGGTTGTCAGATTCAAATACGTTCAGAAATAGATGGTTTAAAGGTTCGATTAGCTCCTGATAAATAGCGTATTTAGTAAAATTAAAAATAGCATAAAATGGATGTTTATTGTTTTTTCAAAAGAATTCTAAATTCATTTAAATCGTGTTTACCTTTTAAAGATAGATATATTAAAAAATATCAATTTGTATTGTTTGATCTAGATGGTGTAATATTAGATGGTACCAAATATCATTATCAGTCTTGGAAAGAAATCGCTAACACTTTTGACTATAATATGACTCATAAAGACAGTGATCAAGTAAAAGATTAGATTTATATATTAACTAGAAGCGATTTTGAAAATGGTTAATATAAAAGAAGAACCTTGTGATTTCTGGGAAGCTGATTTTTGTTATCTTGATTTCAGTTATATAAATATTCTTAATAAAATGGTTTAGCTTAAGACTTTTAAAAAAGTAAAAGTTGGTGATTAATGGAAAAAAAAATTCATCAAATTTGTATTTCCTTAAACATCTTAAAAAAAAATATTATTTCATAGCAAGATGGCTTTTTAAATAAAACCTTAAAAAATACATCAAAATTAGAACAGTCGGAGCGTCCAATTAATCAACTTTAGTCTTGGGATCGTTTTCTTAGGTCTCCGAAGATTAAAAAAACCGATGTCTTAGAGGGATTTTGTTTTTTTGAAAACCATTTCAATCAAGACAGTTTAGAACGACATTTCAATTTTTATGAACCTATAACTGTTCACGAATCGTTACTTTCCTCATGTATTCATTCTATTTTAGCAGCTCGTTTGAGTAAAATGGAACAAGCTTATGATTTTTATCTTCGTACTTCTCGCTTAGATCTTGATGATTATAATAAATAAATGGACGAAGGACTTCATGTATTAAACATGGCTGGAACTTGGATGAGTATGTTTAAGGTTTTGGCGGGGTGGGTTTTAAGAATGATGAGCTTGATATTAACCCAAAACTTCCAAAACAATGGAAAGGATAATCATTTAAAATTAACTCTAAAAAAACTCAAGTAAGTATTGAGGTAAATAAAGAGAAGACTAATGTTTTTTTATGATAATCAAGATTTGGTTGTATTTTGTGATGAAAAAGCAATTGCAAAACAAATAAATTAAATTCGTGATGACCTCATTTAGGAAAATCAATTGCTGTGAACAGATTAAATAAAGTTAATAAAATGAGAAAACCAATTATTTTTTTCTTGGGACTTTTTATAGTTTCCTGTCAAATTAAAAAAGAAGAAGCTCGGAAGCCGATTAAAAAAACAATTATTGAGACTCATATAGAGCCTATAAATAATAGCATTATTTCTCATTCTGTTTTATATGAGGCAAATATTCGACAATATTCAAATGAAGGTACTTTTAATGCTTTTGCCAAAGATTTACCTATTTTAAAAAAAATGGGAGTAAAGATCCTCTGGATGATGCCTATCAATCCTATTTCATCTGCCAAGAGTAAAGGCCCTTTAGGTAGTTATTATGCAGTTTCTGATTACACTAAAGTAAATCCTGAATTTGGAACTTTAGAAGATTTTAAAGCATTAGTAAAAAAAGCTCATAGTCTAGGTATTTATGTGATTTTAGATTGGGTGGCAGGTCACACAGGGTGGGATCATATATGGATAAAAGAAAACAGCGATTTCTACATTAAAAACAGAAAGGGTGAAATTATTGATCCAATTGATTTTAGAACTGGTAAATCTTTTGGTTGGACTGATGTAGCTGATTTAAATTATGACAGTTTTAATATGCGAAAAGCATTAAGAGAAGCGATGGTTTATTGGGTAAAAGAAGTTGATATAGATGGATATCGTATTGATCAAGCTTATGCAGTTCCATCAGAATTTTATGACAAAACCTTCGCTGCATTAAGAGAGGTTAAGTCTGTTTTTTTATTAGCTGAAGCTGATATTTATTATCCAGGAGGAATTGAGTTGGTAAATAAATTTGACGCAACTTATGATTGGTCAGGGCATCATTTATCAAAAAATCTGGCTAAAGGCCGTAAGTCAGTAAACGATTATAATCGTCATTTACAAAACAGATTAAAGCTTTATGGGAAAAAGAATATTCTAGTCAATTTTATATCAAATCATGATGAAAACTCATGGAATGGAACTGTAAAAGAAAGTTATGGAAATGCAGATCATGCTTTTACAGTAATGAATTATACAACTCCAGGTATGCCTTTGATATATTCAGGACAGGAATACGATTTGAATAAAAGATTACGATTTTTTGAAAAAGACAGTTTTCCTAAGATTGCGGGAAAAACAATGGATCTCCTGAAACAATTAGGTGCATTGAAAAACAATCATAAAGCTCTTGCTTCGGGAGAAAATGGAGGCTCATTTAAAAGGTTAAATACTACAAAAAACAAACAAGTTTATGCTTTTGAAAGAGGTAAAGATGGAGATACTATTATTGTTATTGCAAATTTAAGTAAGAATTATGCTCAATTCACTCTTCCGTACGATGGAATATTTAAACGCTATCAAGATTTTAAAGTGAAGCAATTATCTTCTACTTATCAATATGATATGAAACCATGGGAGTTTTGGATATTGATTCAATAATTTCACGAAATATTAAAAAAAAATGAAATATTTTTCAATAATATTTTTTGTCAGTATTATAATGACTCAATGTGATACAATAAAAAATCCATTAGTTATTGGACACCGAGGTGCCAGGGGACATCTTGCTGAAAATACATTGCCTTCTATAGAAAAAGCAATTGAATTAGGGGTTGACGGAGTTGAAATTGATGTTTTTCGATGTGCTTCTGGAGAGCTGATTGTATTTCATGATAAAACTCTTGATAAGTTAACTAATTCATCCGGATATATTGAAGACTTAGATTTAGATTCAATAAATAAAATAAATGTATTAAATGGTTTTTCCATCCCTACTTTGCAAGATGTTTTAGAATTAATTAATGGACGTGTTTTTTTAAATATTGAATTAAAAGGATCAAATACTGCCTTATTAACAAACCAGCTTCTTGAATTGAACTTTAAAAACGGCTCCTGGAGTCCAAAAGAAATTATTATTTCAAGTTTTGATTGGGGAGAATTAAAAATATTCAAAAATGTAAATACACAAGTTTCAATTGCAATCCTTACCAGAGACGATCCATTAGATGCTATTCCAATTGCGACTCAATTAAATGCTAAAGCTATTAATCCTGATTTCAAATCATTAAATAAAGAGATAGTTGAAAAGATTCATCAAGCTGGTTTTAAAATTTATTCCTGGACGATTAATGACCCAATTGATATTGCTTTGATTACTTCAATGGGAGTAGATGGAATAATTACTGATTTCCCAGAAAGAGTTAATTTAAATTAGATGAAATCATTAATTTAGATAAAATACAGCTGCATTTAATATCGTAGCAAAGCTTACCCAGCCTATATATGGGTATAGCATAAGTGATGATTTACGATCGACCAAACGGAACCAATAAATGGTTCGCTCGATTAAAACCAACAAAATTAGAATTACAATTAGACCTAATAATGGATTTTTCAATCCAAAAAACACCAAAGGCCAAAGACCATTAAAAATTATTTGAGCTCCAAAAATGAGGCGTCATAAGACCAAAAAATAAAATCAGAAGAGCTAGAAAAATAACCAAAGCCCCAACAATATCATCGCCATAAACCAAACCTTTTAACCATGATTTCATCGCGCTACCTCATTTCTAGTTTTAATTTCATAAGTAGCAACAGCAACAAGCAATAGTAACCCCTGAAAAATTTGTAGATGAACATATCTCACGCCAGATATTGTAAGTCCATTAAACAAAACTCCCAATATCAATACGCCAGCTATTGTTCCATAAATTGTTCCTTTACCTCCACTTAGCGCAGTCCCCCCAAGCAAGACAGCCGTTATAACTTCAAGCTCTGTACCTATACCATGTTGGGGCATTCCTACTGAGGTTTGACCAAGTAAGATAATTCCACTAACTGATGCAGCTATACCAGTGAAAACATACAAAATCATTTTAGTTTTATTGACTGAAATGCCAGACAGGGATGCTGATACTTCATTTGCACCAATTGCATAAATTGACCTTCCAAATTTTGATTTATGAAGGATGATACTAAAAATTAGCGCAGTTAGCATAAATAAAATAATCGGTATTGGTATGTTAAAAATAACCCCATTACTAATAAAATCTGTAGTGTCTTCAAACATTAAAATTGATTGTGAATCTGAAATTACATAAGCCAGTCCTCGAGTAATTGCCATTGCTCCTAAAGTAGTAATAATAGGATCCATATCCAGCACGGTTATACACCATCCATTAATAAGTCCAACCACAGCACCTACCCCAAGGCCAATAGTGAGTATTAGCCAGATAGGTA
>CAJWAE010000047.1 GCA_913020075.1 uncultured Flavobacteriaceae bacterium | reverse complement strand
AGAAAAAAATAAGTCTTTTAGTACAGACACTACTAAGATATCTGTTAAATATAAAACAGAAACCAAATCTGGAAAATATCAAGAAAATATTTCAAGTCTAGAAATTGAAAAATCTGATGAGGCGTCAAAAGATATTTCAAAAGAAGAACCTTCTCGAATTCATTTAGAATATAAAACACTCAATAAAAATAAACTTGTATCAGGTTTTTCTCTTTCAAGTGTTACTCTTAAAAAAGCAGCTAATAAAATAAACAAATCTCATGTCTCTGAAGAAAAACTACCTAAAGACTCTTTTCTTCAGAAGGATTTAGAGTTATTTTGGAAAAAATACACAAAAGAACAAAAAGAAAAAGGGAAAAATAATATTGCCTCCATACTAAGCCTAAATAACGTGATTTTAGACAAATCTAATATTATTAATTTTTCAGTAGCTAATGAGATGAATAAACTAGAGTTGCAAAGTGAAATGGAAAATCTACTCCCATATTTGAGAAAAAAATTAAATAATTTTAGTCTTAAAATTGAAATCAATATTACAGAAACTATAAAAGAAGAAATTGCTTTTTCACCTCAAGAAAAATATCAACATTTATTAAAAGCTAATAATGTTCTAGATGACCTAAGGAAAAAATTTGATCTAGATTTTTAAAATATTATAAATAAAAGTCAATTAGTAGCATTATATAATTATTTATTATGCTTTTTTTTATAAAGCTCCCTAATCATTCCATCAGAAAGACCAACTTTTGGTACATAAACAAATTTTGCACCACTCCAATTAAGCGTTTTAATAAATAGTTTTGCTGCTGGTAAAATAACATCAGAACGGTCAGGATTCAGACCCAATTTAATAATACGTTCTTCATAAGTTAGACTAATAAGTTTGTTATATAAGGCCTTTAAAGTGAAACAAGTTATCGGCTGATCCTCTTTAATATCAGCCATTTTATGAAGTTTATTTATATTACCCCCTGTTCCAAGCAAATAAACTTCAGGAAAACATTCCGTATTTTTTTTAATCCATGACTCAACATTTTCCCATGTTTTTTGAGTTACTGAATTATTTAAAAGACGGACTGTTCCGATTTTAAAGGATTTAGAATTTAAATATTTTCCTTTTTCTAAAATACTGAATTCGGTACTTCCTCCTCCTACATCAACATAAAGAAAAATTTTTTCATGATCTATTGTCTCAAAAACATTTATATTCGAAATGATTTTAGCTTCTTTTTTACCGTCAATTATTTCAATTTTTATACCTGATTTTTCTAATACCTTTTTTATTACTTTATTTCCGTTAGTTGCACTTCGAAGAGCGGAAGTAGCAAAAACTAAATAGTCTTTTACACCATGAACTTTCATCAATAACACAAATGCATTCATTGATTGAATTATTCTTTTAATGTTTTTATCTGATATTTTACCTGAAGTGAAAGAGTCTTGACCCAAACGAATAGGAACTCTTACTAAAGAGTCTTTTAAAAAATATATTTCATTTTGATCATCAATAATATTAGAAACTAACATTCTTATAGCATTAGATCCTATATCGATCGCAGCGTATTTTTCAATCTTCATAGGTCTCGATTATTAATATAATAATCATGAATAGCCCACTGAGAACGAATTTCATTGTTGTTTGATTTTACAAATTCATTTTGGATTTTTCCATTAATCTTACGAGCCTTTAAATTGTCACTCCAT
Organism: uncultured Flavobacteriaceae bacterium; assembly: GCA_913020075.1. Lineage (GTDB taxonomy): Bacteria > Bacteroidota > Bacteroidia > Flavobacteriales > Flavobacteriaceae > MS024-2A. Next base: position 11,492 of record CAJWAE010000047.1, on the reverse strand, counting down.
GTTAAATTAAAGACATCAATAATTTGATGTTTTAAATTATCATTATAGATAGGCACTCCAACTTCTACTCTATTTTCTATATTTCTAGTCATAAAATCAGCAGAGGAAATATAAATTTTTTCTAAACCCCCATTTTCAAAAATATACACACGCGGATGTTCTAAAAACTTATCTACCACACTAATAACTTGAATATTTTCACTCATTCCTTTTACACCAGGAATCAAACAACATATTCCTCTAACTATCATTCGAATTGATACTCCAGCGTTACTTGCCTCATAAAGTTTATCTATCATCTTAAAATTAGTAATCGCATTTAATTTTAATTTTATACCGCTTGGTAGTCCTTCTTTTTTATTAGAAATTTCAATATTGATCATTTTAATTAAAGCAGCTTGTGTATAATGTGGAGACACAATAAGATGTTTGTATTTTTTTAATTTATAATGAACTTGAAGGAAATTAAACACTTTATTAACTTCTTTCAAAACTTTAGAATCAGATGTAAATAAGGTATAGTCAGTATATATTTTTGCTGTATCCTCGTTAAAATTACCGGTACTAACAAATCCATAGCGGATCTTCTTTCCTTTTTGTAACTTTTCAATAACACAAATTTTTGAATGAACCTTTAGTCCAGGTATTCCAAAAATTAATTGAACACCAGCAGCTTGCATTTTTTCAGCATATATTATATTATTTGTTTCGTCAAATCGAGCTTGTAATTCAATTTGTACCAAAACTTTTTTTCCATTTTTAGCAGCATTTACTAATGCGCTAGCTACATTTGATAGCTTTGACAGACGATAAATAGTTATTTTTATTGTAAGGACTTCTGGATCTAATGCCGCTTCGCGTAAAAATTTAATAACAAAAGAAAAACTATGATAGGGTGTATACAATAAATAATCTTTTTCGTCCAAGGCCTTGAAAATACTTTTTTCGAGTGAGAGACCTGAAATTGGGAGGGGATCAATTCGATCATACTGTAAGTCGTCGCGATCTAATTTCGGGAAGTTCATATAATCTCTTCGATGATGATATTTGCCACCTGGAATAAGACCATCGTTGGTGTCAAGCATGAGTAGTTTTTTAAACACTTCTAACGTATCATTAGATATCTCTTTATCATAAACTAATCGGACAGGTTCCGCTAAAATCCGTTCTCTTACACTCTCTACAATTTTATTTATATAACTTTTTGAAACATCGCCTTCCATATCAAGTTCTGCATTACGTGTTACTTTAATCATGTGAGACTCTATGACATCAAACTCAAAGAAATTAAAAATTAAATGAAAGTTATATCTAATCAGATCATCTAAAAACATAATATATTGCTTATTACCTATTTTTGGCAAAACAATAAAACGATCTAATTCCTTTGGAATTTCTATTAATGCGTATTGAAAATTTGAGGATTTAGGAACTATAAAAGAAAGCTTGACAGCTAAAAAAGCATTATTATTTGAAAAGTCTTGAACTTCATTATTATTAATAATTATAGTCATTAAAGCAGGACTTACCGTTTGAATGAAGTATTCTTTTAAGAATTGTTCATGAGCCTCTATGACTTCACTCTCACTAATAAAGTAAATTTCTTGCTTTTCAAGTTCATCTTCAATAGACTGAAGTATATATGAACTTTTTTTTTGTTGATTAATAACTTTTTGAGTGATAGCCTTCAATAAATCAGAAGCACTTTGTCCTCCAAAAATTTTCTTTCCTGTTTTTTCAGACTGAGCTATCCTTTGAACGGTTGCATAGCGTACCTGAAAAAATTCATCAAGGTTGTTTGAAAAAATTCCTATAAAACGTAATCGTTCTAATAAAGGAACTAGAGGATCTGCTGCCTCCTGAAGAACACGAGCATTAAAATCTAACCAACTAAGCTCACGATTTATATAACGATCCTGTTTCAACATAATTATTTCAATATTTCTTTGGGTAAACCCAAGGTGAGTTTTACGTTTTCTACTTTAGACCACTGGTTTTGATTAAATTGAACTTTTAACCAGGCAGCTGTGGGTAGATCAACTATATTTGAATTACTTAAATGATCTGAGGCAATCGCAAAGGCAGGATTATGTCCTACACAAAGAAAACTATAAAACACATCGTTCAATTTATTTATAGAAGAAAGTGATTGATAAAATTCAAAAACACAAAGGCGTTCATCTATTTTCAGTTTATTAAAAGAAATAGATAAAGCTTGCATTATAAGTCTTGCTGAAAGTAATGAACTATTAGCAGGACTAGAGCAAATCATATCTATTTTTAAAAAAATTGAAGGGTTTGATTTTTCCATATTTACAATACGCTTAATTACATTTTCAGTCAAATGTCAATTTCTGTCTTTTACATCATATTCACATAAATATTTAGGGAGCAAGGCGTTCAATATTCCAAAATTCACCTTGAAATTTACATCTAATTCGATCATGAAGTCTATTAGGACGCCCCTGCCAAAACTCTATGGATTTTGGCAATACAATGTAACCACCCCAATAATCTGGACATTGAATATCTTTATTTTTATATTCAATTGATAATGCATCTAATTTTGCTTCCATAATAGAACGATCTGTAATTACTTTACTCTGATCTGATACAATAGCCCCTAGTTGACTTCCTTTTGGACGACTTTTAAAATAATCTTCTGAAATTGATTTAGAGAGCTTTTTAGCATCACCTTTAATTATAATTTGACGTTCTAATTGAGGCCAAAAAAATGATATTCCAACTTTTGAATGATGCTCAATAGAAAGTCCTTTTTCGCTTTGATAGTTGGTGTAAAAAATAAATCCTTGTTGGGTAAAAGCCTTTAAAAGGACAATACGAGCTTTTGGAAAATCATCTAAGCCTAGTGTAGAAAGAGTCATTGCATTAGCTTCATCTATTTCAGGATGATCTTGTGCAGTATTAAACCATTTTTTAAAAAATCCAATAGGATCATTCTCTATATCTAATATATCTAACTCCCCTTTTTTATAGGATTTTCTAAAATTTCCTAAATCTTCTTTTTCAATCATATATACAAGTTACAATCCATTTTATTATATCATAAAAGTTTTAAGATCTTCAGCTAATATAACATTATTGAATTCTATTTTAGCTTCATCAATGAACACTTGTTTGTCCGAATAACGATTAGAAAAATGTCCAAGCATTAATTTTTTAACATTAGCTTTTTTTGCAATTTTTGCTGCTTGTAATGCTGTACTATGTTTCGTTTTTAGTGCTAATTCACTATGTATTTCCAAAAAGGTAGATTCATGATATAAAAAATCAACTTTTCTAATTTTTTCAATCAAAGGCTCATGATATAAAGTATCGCTACAATAAGCATATTTTAATGGAGGGTCTGGTAATAAAGTAAGGAATTTATTTTTAATTATACTACCGTCCTCTAGGTTTATAGACATTCCTTTTTGTAATTGAGAAAAATGAAATGGACTTAAGTTGTACTTATCAGTCACTGCAGTATTTATTTTTCGCTTTTCTGATTCTGAGGTAAATAAAAATCCATTAGTATAGATTCTATGATCCAAAGGTATAGTTTCAACTTTTATTCCATCTTCTTCAAAAATGCATTCACTTTGTGTTGAAGATAATTCATGAAAGTTAAGCGGATAATTAGTCCAAGATTTTGAGAACTTTAACTGTAGTGTAATTATTTCTTTGATTCCCTTAGGACCATAAACATTAAGAGGTGATTCTCTTCCTAAAAGTCGAAAAGTACTAATTAAACCAATTAAACCATAAAAATGATCTCCATGTAAATGTGAAATAAAAATATTTTTTATTTGTGAAAATTTAACTTTTGACTTCCTCAGTTGCATTTGTGTCCCTTCTCCACAATCAATTAGAAACATAGAGCCGTTAATATCTAATAATTGAGAAGTAGTATGTTTGTTTTCACGAGGAGTTGCTGAATGACATCCTAAAATTAGAAGTTTCATCATATCAAAGATCTATGTCACGTTGCATTCGTTCAAATAAAATAAAATCAATAGCTTCTTTTTTAGAAGGAACTATTATCCATTTATCAGAAAAAAAATGATTTGATTTAGAAGGAATAACGATCACTAAACATTTGTTTTGATTAGTCTGAAATAAACGAATAAATTTAAGTTCGTTATCTGGTAAAACTGTTTTTGAACAATCAATGATTAAATCTGGATAAGCTTTAGATTCTAAATTTATTAATAAATCGTTCTTAAGTAATTTAAATGATTCGGCATTAAACTGAACTATTCCTTTTTCAATCCACTTCATTAAATATTTGGTATAATTATTTTAGAGGCCAGAAGATAAATAATAGCCATTCGAACAGCTACTCCATTTTCAACCTGATCTAATATAATAGATTGATCTGAATCAGCTACTTCACTTGATATTTCAACTCCTCTATTAATCGGGCCTGGATGAAGTATTACAATTTCTTTTCTTAATTTTTTAAGGAGTTTTCCTGTTAAACCAAACTTTTGGGTGTATTCTCTAATGGATGGAAAATAGTTTAAATCCATTCTTTCATTTTGTACTCTTAACATATTGGCAGCATCACACCAATTCAAAGTCTTCATGAGATCTGAAGAAATAGAAACATCCAAAGATTGAATGTGTTTGGGAAGAAGAGATTTTGGAGCACATAATTTAACATCAGCACCAAGCATTTTAAGTGCATATATATTGGATAGTGCTACACGAGAATGTAGAATATCTCCAACAATGGCAATTCTCTTACCTGTTAGATCACCTAATTTCTCTTTAAGTGAAAAAGCATCTAACAATGCTTGAGAAGGGTGCTCATGTGTGCCATCTCCAGCATTAATAATACAAGAATCAACATGTTTAGACAGAAAATGAGCTGATCCTGGATTTGGATGGCGGATAACAATCATATCTACCTTCATTGCCAAAATATTATTGACTGTATCTACTAGGGTTTCTCCTTTATTTACGGAAGACTGAGATATTGAAAAATTAATGACTTCAGCACTTAAGCGCTTTTCAGCCAATTCAAAAGAAAGTTTTGTACGTGTACTATTTTCAAAAAATAAATTTGCAATTGTAACATCTCTTAAACTTGGAACTTTTTTTATTGGTCGATTAATAACTTCTTTAAAATGAGTAGCTGTTTCAAAAATTAAATGTAAATCTTCTAATTGAAGATATTTAATACCTAAAAGATTGGATACACTCAATGATTTCATTCGTTCTTTTTTTCTAAGTATATAATGTTTTTTGAGACATCTTTAGACCAGATAACTTTTACTTTGTCACCTTGTAAAGCATCAATTTGAGCTCCCAAATAGTCTGGTTGAATTGGTAAATGCCTACTGAAACGGCGATCAATTAAAACTAATAATTCAATGGACTTTGGACGTCCATAACTATCAATAGCAGTTAGTGCTGAACGAATACTTCTTCCGGTGAATAAAACATCATCTACAAACACAATATCTTTATCTTCAATTCTGATATCCATTTCGGTGCTATTTGCATTCAGGGGAAGTTCGCTTCTTCTAAAATCATCTCTAAAAAAAGTAGTGTCTAATTTTGCTGTTTTCAAGGATTTAATTCCATAATTTACTAATAAATTGACCAATTGATCAAGTAAAAAAATGCCTCTAGGCTGTAAGCCAACAAGAACTGTATTTGAAAAATCTCCATGACGTTCTATCAGCTGACAACATAAACGATTAAGTATTACACTTATTTTTTTTTCGTCAAGCAGCACTTTTAGTTCCATCTATATACCAATAATACAAAAGTATTGTTTTATATACTATAAAAAAACCCTCTTAGGGAGGGTTTTAAAAAAAAAATCTAAATAAAAAGCTATTCTTTACTTTTCATTTTCTCTTTTAAATCAGAAAGAGCATCAAGATCTCCAAGAGTTGTTTTCTCAGAATTAGATCCAACAACTTTTTTAGCTGCACGTTTAACATTTTGAATTTCTTGCTCTTTAAACATGGCAGTGTGAGAAGCTACTACTCTTTTAAATTCTTTATTGAATTCAATAATTTTAAAAGTAACTTCTTCCCCTTTAGTTAGTTTAGAACCATCTTCTTTCTCTAAATGTCGAGAAGGAACAAATGCTACAATATCTTCATTGAAATTAATTGTGGCTCCTTTATCTACAATTTCAGTTATGGAAGCAGTGTGCTCTGTATTTAATCCAAAATCTTTTTCATATTTGTCCCACGGATTATCCATAGTTTGCTTGTGACCTAAACTTAATTTGCGTCCTTTAACATCTAACTCAAGAACAATCACATCAATGGAATCTGCTAAAGCTAATACTTCAGAAGGATGTTTTACTTTTTTGGTCCATGAGAGGTCTGATATGTAGACTAACCCATCAATACCTTCTTCCAATTCAATAAATACTCCAAAATTAGTGAAGTTTCTTACTAAACCATTGTGTTTAGAGCCAATAGGGTATTTAGACGTAATATCTGTCCATGGATCTGGTGTAATTTGTTTGATTCCTAAAGACATTTTTCGTGATTCACGATCAAGTGTTAAAATAACTGCATCTACTTCGTCACCGACCTTAACAAAGTCTTGAGCAGAACGTAAATGAGTTGACCATGACATTTCAGAAACGTGAACTAGACCTTCTACACCTTCTTCAATTTCAACAAAAGCACCGTAATCAGCAATAACAACCACTTTACCTTTTACTTTATCTCCTTCTTTTAGTTCTTCTGAGAGCTGTTCCCATGGATGTGAACTTAATTGCTTGAGACCTAGCTGAATTCTTGATTTGTTATCATCAAAATCTAGAATTACAACATTTAATTTTTGATCTAACTCTAAAATCTCACTAGGATGATTTATACGACTCCAAGAAAGATCAGTAATGTGAACTAAACCATCTACTCCACCTAAATCAATAAATACTCCGTATGAAGTTATATTTTTAACTGTACCCTCTAATACCTGTCCTTTTTCTAGTTGACCAATAATTTCTTTCTTTTGCTCCTCGATATCAGCTTCAATTAGTGCTTTATGAGAAACAACAACGTTTTTAAATTCATGGTTGATTTTAACTACCTTAAATTCCATCGTTTTATTAACATACTGATCATAATCTCGAATTGGTTTTACGTCAATTTGAGAACCAGGTAAAAATGCTTCAATACCAAAAACATCGACAATCATACCACCTTTGGTTCTACATTTCACAAAACCACTAACTATTTCTCCATTATCATGGGCATTATTTACTCTTTCCCAAGCTTTGATTACTCGTGCTTTACGGTGAGACAAAATCAACTGACCTGTTCTATCTTCTCGAGTATCAACAATAACTTCCACCTTATCACCAACTTTCAAATCGGGGTTGTAGCGAAATTCATTTAATGAAATTACACCTTCTGATTTTGCGTTTATATCAATGATTGCTTCACGCTCTGTCATATAGACAACTTCTCCTTCGATAACATCGTCGTCAGATGTATCGACAAAGTTTTCTTTTACTAGCTTTTCAAACTCATCAAGTTGTTTGTCTTCAATTACATCGATTCCTTCTTGGTAATTATGCCAGTTAAAGCTTTCCAGAAACTCAGATTGAGTTGAATCTGGGTTTATTTTTTCTTTTATATTATCTTCAAAAACAGCTACATCTTCAGTGACTTCTGCAACAGGTATTACTTTTAATACCTCAGGTGATACAACAGATTGAACTTCCGGTTTTTTAGAAGCTACTTTCTTTGTGATTGTTGTTTTAGTTATCTTTTTTTCAGCAGTCTTTTTTATAGTTATTTTTTTTGTGGTGGTTTTTTTTACAACTGCTTTCTTAAGTTGGTCTTCTTCTTTTGCAAGTTTATCGGTTATATTTTTAGCCATTTAGGATGGTGTTTTTGTATTCTGTCACTGGGAAAACCTGAGTTGCAAAGACAGAAGATGTTTAAAAAATAAAAAATGCTTTTGGTTTTTCCTTCCAATTAAAAGCGTGCAAATATAAGCTTAATGTACTGATATAAAAGTTAGAGAAGACTTTTTTGTCAAATTTAGTTTTTTAGTTTTGAAACTATTTCTGTTTTAAGTAATTGAAATACCTCATAAAGAGATAAATCACTAACTTCAATAGCTATTGCATCCTTAGCTTTTTTAAGGGGGTTTACCTCACGAGAAGTATCCATATAATCTCGATTAATTATATTCTGAAGTACCTCATTATATGAATTTTTTATTCCGAATTTTAATTGCTCATTATAGCGTCTTTTTGCTCGAATTTCTGGAGAAGCAGTTAAAAAAAATTTGCATTCTGCACTAGGAAAAACTACTGTCCCAATATCCCTACCATCCATTATTATTCCTTTATTAATTCCCATCATTTTCTGTTGTGTGGTCAAAAAAAAGCGAATATGCTCATTAGAAGCTACATTACTTACTTGACTATCAACTTCTAGACTACGTATTTTTTTAGATATATTTTTTCCATTTAAAATAGTCTGTTGACCCTTTATAGTATATAAAAAATCAATTTTAATATTGACTAGAGATTTTAATAATAATTGAAAATTTATTTCACCTTTTGGCTCTTGTTGTAAAGCATAATAAGTTACTGCTCGATACATAGCGCCAGAATCAATATACGAGTAGTTGAAAAAATTCGCCAGTAGCTTTGCTTGTGAGCTCTTTCCAGTTGATGCATAACCATCGATAGCAATAATAATTTTTTTCTTTTCTAAAAACACAAGTATATCAACTTTATTTAAGAGAAGTCATCAGGTTTTTTGCATTTTTAACCTTTTGAGAGGTTACTGCAAAATCGATAACTTGTTTCATATCACAAACATAATAAAAAGTTAATCCTTTTAAATAAGTTGGATTAATTTCTTCAATATCCTTTCGATTGTCTTCACATAAAATAATTTCCTTAATTTTTGATCGTTTTGCAGCTAGAATTTTTTCTTTAATTCCACCCACAGGAAGTACTTTGCCTCGAAGAGTTATTTCCCCTGTCATAGCCAAATTATTTTTTACCCGCTTTTGAGTGAATAATGAAACTAAAGAAGTTAGCATCGTTATACCTGCGCTGGGTCCATCTTTGGGAGTAGCTCCTTCAGGAACATGAATATGGATATTATAATTACTAAATTTGAAATTTGAAAGACCCATTTGTAAAGAATTTGCCTTCAAATACTCCAATGCTATGGTAGCTGACTCCTTCATTACTTTTCCTAAATTTCCAGTAATACTCATAGTTCCTTTTCCTGACGAAATAGCAGATTCGATAAATAAAATATCTCCTCCTACTGCAGTCCATGCCAAGCCAGTAACAACTCCTGCTATATGATTGTTTTCATATAGATCCCTTTGTACTTTGGCGGGTCCTAAAATAGTGGTCAAATGAGAAATATGAGGATTATTATTATAATCTTCATCCATAGCTAAAGATTTAGCAGCAAATCGAACAGCTTTAGCTACTTGTTTTTCTAACCCACGTACACCAGATTCACGAGTATACTGTTCAACAATTTTATCTAAAACTGATTTTTTAAGAGTCAAATGTTTCTTTTGCATACCATGTTCTTTTAATTGTTTGGGTAACAAAAATTTTTGTGCTATGGCTGTTTTTTCTTCTAAAGTGTAACCACTTACATTAATCATTTCCATTCGATCTCTTAACGCTCGGTGAATGGGTCCTAAACTATTGGCAGTAGCGATAAACATAACTTTAGATAAGTCATAACCCATTTCTAAAAAATTATCATAAAACGATTGATTTTGTTCTGGGTCTAAAACCTCTAATAATGCTGAAGCAGGGTCACCCTGAGATCCAGAAGCTAGTTTATCTATTTCATCTAAAACGAATACCGGATTAGAAGTTTCTGCTTTCTTTAAACTCTGAATTATTCTTCCAGGCAAAGCACCTATATATGTTTTTCGATGACCTCGTATTTCAGCTTCGTCTCGCATTCCTCCTAATGATATTCGAACATATTTTCTACCTAATGCTTCTGCTATAGATTTACCTAAAGAAGTCTTACCTACACCTGGAGGGCCAAATAAGCAAAGTATAGGGGATTTCATGTCGTTACGAAGTTTCAATACTGCTAAGTACTCAATTACACGCTTTTTGACTTCTTCTAAACCAAAGTGATCTCTATCTAAAATTTTTTGAGCCCGATTCAAGTCAAAATTATCTTGTGAAAATTCATTCCACGGAAGATCCAAAAATAAATCTAAATAATTTCGTTGAATAGAATATTCTGCTACTTGAGGATTCATTCTTTGGATCTTTAAAAGCTCTTTATTGAAATATTTAGCTGTTTCGTTATCCCATTTCTTTTCCTTTGAACGCAATCTCATTTCCTCTACTTCTTCTTCATAAGAAACTCCTCCTAATTCTTCTTGAATAGTTTTCATTTGTTGATGCAAATAGTATTCTCTCTGTTGCGAATCCATTTCAGTTCTAACTCGTGATTGAATATCATTTTTTAACGCCAATTTTTGATATTCATCATTCATATGTTTTAAACATAATAGAGCCCTTTTGTGAAGACTTACTTCAGATAAAATATTTTGTTTTTCTGAAACAGACACGTTCATGTTAGAAGAAACAAAATTGATTAAGAAAGAAGGAGTTTGAATGTTTTTTATTGCAAAAGCTGCCTCCGAAGGAATATTTGGATTTTCTTTAATAATCTGTAATGCTAAATCTTTAATCGAATCAGTAGTTGCATTAAATTCTTTGTCTTTCAAGTCAGGAATCTGATCCTCAACACCTTCTATTTCAGCCTTTAAGTATGGTTGTTCTTGAAGAATTTTTTTGATCTTAAAGCGTTTTTTTCCTTGAATAATAATAGTTGTATTTCCATCTGGCATTTTTAAAACCCTTAAAATTTGTGCAACTGTTCCCAAATTATAAATGTCTTTAGTTCCAGGATCTTCTATTTTTTCATTGCGCTGAGCAACAACACCTATAGTTTTATCAGAATTGTTGGCATCTTTAATTAATTGAATAGACTTATCTCTTCCTGCTGTAATGGGGATAACAACCCCTGGAAAAAGTACAGTATTTCGCAAAGGTAAAATGGGTACCTCATTTGGAAGAACCTCACTTTCCAGTGCTTCTTCGTCTTCGGTCGTCATTAATGGAATTAGGTCTGCTTCAGATTCTATATCTTGAAGTGACAAGTTGTCAAGTGTATTGAAAAGAGATCGAGCCATTTTATGTTTTTAAGTCATTATGTCATTAGGAAAAGTCTTTTTTATAATAAAAGATTCATTTTAATTAACACATATTTAAATGGACAATATTTATGCCAAAAATTATTTTATTCATATTGAAGAAAAATTGATTTTTTAACAAGAAAAAAATCTAATACACTCTTACCTCAATTTTTTAAGAGGTATTCTCAGAAGCATCAAAGCACCACATATAAAAAAAATAATAAAAAACAATACACCATTACGCATACTTCCTGTAGAATTATCAATTAAACCAAAGCAAATCATTCCAATGA
>CAJWAE010000046.1 GCA_913020075.1 uncultured Flavobacteriaceae bacterium | reverse complement strand
TAGTCCCTTCTAAAGCATCTATTTGGTTTTATTTAAGAGACATCACCTATGAAGGAATTATGAAAATGTATAATGATGCCAATAATATTTCACAAGGTGCGGCTCTAATGACTGACACAAAAGTTAGTTCTAAAATAGTTGGAACAGCATGGCCTAGACATTTTAATAAGGTTATTGCTGAAACAATGTTTGAAAATATCAAAAAGGTGGGACTACCCTCTTGGTCAGAAGCTGATCAACTATTAGCCAAAGCAGTTCAAAAAGAAGTAAATTCCAAAAATAAAAAGGGATTAGAAATAGAACTTTCTCCTATAGGAAAACCCTTAAAAAACCCTCGGAGTGGAGGATCTGACGATATTGGAGATATTTCATGGACGATTCCAACAGTAACTTTAAGATTCCCATCAAATATTCCTGGTTTACAAGGGCACCATTGGTCAAATGCTATTGCAATGGCAACGCCAATTGCTCATAAAGGAGGTACTGCTGGAGCAAAAGTAGTTGCAACAACTGTAATTGACTTTTTAACCCAACCTAAATTATTAGTTGATGCAAAAGATTACTTTGAAAATGTTCAAAGTAAAGAATCAAAATATCAACCTATGATTACAAAAAAAGATCCACCTCCAATTTATTTGAATAAAGGTATTATGGATCAATTTAGACCTCAGTTAGAAAAATTTTATTTTGACGAGACTCGATATGATTCTTATCTTGAACAACTTAATATTCAGTACCCAACTATAAAATAATACCAAAATGAAACGGATTTTAAGAAGTGGAATATTCTTTTTCACTTCATTTTTATTCTCTCAACAATTTGTGTCTAAAAAAGATTCTTTGGAGATAGTTTCAGTATTGTTTAAACAGCAATCAGACTGGAATAGAGGAGATATTGATGCTTTTATGGAAGGATATATTAAATCGAATCAATTAGTCTTTTCAGGAGCTTCTGGTCCGATTTACGGATGGACAGTAATTCGAGAACGATACAAAAAATCGTATTCCAGTAGAGTGATTATGGGAATTTTGAAGTTTGATATATTAAATTTAATATCATTAAGTTCAAAGGTTATTCAATTACATGGTAAATTTCAATTAACAAGAGAAATAGAGGATGCTAGTGGATTTTTTACTTTAACCTGGCTTAAAGTTGAAAAAAAGTGGATGATCATTTCTGATCACACCTCTTCCTCAAAATAATTATTATATGCAAAAAAAAATAGGTCTTTTTTTAGGGCCGTTAATTTTTACGTTAATTTTATGTTTGGACCCTTTCAAGGGTCTATCTTTTGAAGGTCAGGCAGTTTTAGCAACTACTTTTTGGATTGCTATTTGGTGGATTACCGAAGCAATACCTATTGCAGCTACAGCATTGGTTCCTATTTTCTTATTTCCCCTTACAGGAGGCATGGAACTGGCTACTACAACTGCTGCTTTTGGACATAAATATGTTTTTTTATATCTAGGGGGTTTTTTAATTGCAATAGGTATTGAAAAGTGGAATTTACACAAAAGAATTGCCTTAAATATTATAGCATTTATTGGTTCAGATGTACGCAAAATTATTTTAGGATTTATGCTTGCTACTGCTTTTTTATCGATGTGGATTTCAAATACGGCGACCTCAGTCATGATGTTACCCATAGGAATTGCAATTATCAAACAACTCAAGGACAATCCTGCCACAAAAAAAAATGAAAATGAAATTTTTGGAAAAGCATTGATGCTGGGAATCGCATATAGTGCATCTATAGGAGGAATAGCCACTTTAATTGGTACACCCCCTAATTTGGTTTTAGCAGGAGTTATTTCATCTACATACGGATATGAAATAACTTTTTCACAATGGTTTCTTTTTGGTTTTCCTATCTCTATAGTCCTTCTCACATTTTGCTGGATATATCTTACCCGTTATGCATTTAAATTTAATCAAACTGAGTTTCCAGGAGGGGGTGATGAAATTAAAAGATTAAAAAAAGAATTAGGGCCTATTTCATATGAAGAAATTTGGGTTTCAATTATATTTTCTCTTGCAGCTTTATGTTGGATTACTCGTTCTTTTGTTTTACAAAATTTATTTCCAGCTATAGATGACACGATTATTGCAATATTTTTTGGAATACTTTTATTTATTATTCCTTCGAAAAATAATAAAGAGCCAATTATCAACTGGAAGGATACAATAAACCTTCCATGGGGAATTATTTTACTTTTTGGAGGAGGAATGGCTCTAGCGAAGGGTTTTGAAATTAGTGGTTTAGCAATTTGGCTAGGTGGATTGATGACAAACTTTGGCTCGTTACCCTTATTATTATTAATTTTACTTTTAGTTACCGCTGTCAATTTTTTAACGGAAATCACCTCTAATTTAGCGACAACAGCTATGTTACTTCCTGTTTTAGCACCTTTAGCACTAGAAGTAGATGTACATCCTTTTGGATTAATGGTAGGAGCTGCAGTTGCTGCTTCTTGTGCATATATGCTTCCGGTTGCAACACCTCCTAATGCGGTTGTTTTTGGGTCAGGACTTTTAAGAATTCCAGATATGGTTTCTAAAGGAATTGTGATGAATATTTTTTCAATACTTCTTATTGTACTAATTGTTTATTTTATACTACCTGTATTATGGGGAATTGATTTGAGTATTTTCCCTGAGGAACTCAAGCCCTAACTTAAAAAAATAAAAATAAAATAATACAATGAAAAAGTTTTTTTTAATTATTGCTATAATACCTATCATTTTTATTTCTTGTGAAAAGGAAGATGATACAAAAACTTACGAACCAATACCTAATGAGGGTTATTAAATAAACAAATACGAAGGTTATTTCTACAAATGAAGCTTTCATAAATAACCTGTAATTAACATAAGTAAGTTCAGGTATTTACAAGTTTTCAAAATGGATTAAATTAAATACACCAAAGGCATATTTATTAATTTTTTAAAGTTGGTACATAAAACCTAATTGAAAAGTATTTAAATATGTTTTGTTTTTTTGTCTAAAATTCTTGTTTATTTTCGAAAATCCAAAATTATATTTAACCTCAAAATATATATCCTCTTTAACCTCTAATGAAATACCCGTGGGAATAGAGATAGGTGTAAAACGTTTTAATTGATCATCTAAATAAGTATACTCATCTTGAAAGCGAATTCCATATACTCTTCTGCTAGCTTTACGCTCTTCATTTTTTATGGCATAATGAGATCTTATTCCTGCAAATAAATTAAAATACTTTAACTGTTTTTCAATTAAAATTTCAATACCTATTGTGTTATACAAAATGATTTTTTTTCCAATTTCATTATCTCTATTATATCTATTAAATCCACCATTCTTTGAAAAAAAAATAAGTCCTTTAACATAAAGTAAATTCATAAATTGATAACTCCGACCAAAACCATAGTATATAGAATTTCGGTTTTTAAGATTTTCATTTAAATAATTATTTAGATTCGAATTAATGTAACCTATTTGAAAAAAAAAATGTCTTTTGGAGTTCATGTTTTTTTTCACTTGTCTGATTTCCCCATCAATTAATTTAAAGTAGCCTAATTTTTCTTCAAATTTAGAGGTTGTTTTTTTTATTTGTCTTGGATTATAATCTTCACGGATATTTTTTTTAACTCTTAAAAAGGAATTGTTTCCTAAATCAATTAAAAATCCTGCAGTTTTTTTTTTTTTCCATCTCACAAAAAATTCTTTTTTCACAAAAACAAAATCACCCAATTTTATTTTAGAGGTAGTCAATATTTGATCTTCAGAATTAACAATAACATCTAAATAAGAATTATATCGGTATCCATCAATTAGAGAAGTAAAATAAGGATTTCCTTTGATTGAAGTTCTATCAACATCTTTTTTTGACTCTTCAAAATAATAATTATATACATCCCTAGAGTCGAATGCATTATTAACTCCGATTTGAGAAAAACAATAAAACGGAAATAGATAAAACAAAAGTTTTTTCAAATTATTAAATTTTAGACATAATTTATTTTACTTTTTTTAAAGTTTTTTATTACACATTGATTCAAAATAAGAATTTAATATGTTAACATAAAAAAACCATCTCTTTTGAAATGGTTTTTTTACTAAACTAATATATCAATAAACTAGTTATCCCAACTATTTTTTGGTTTAAAGAGTGTTGTAGATCCTTCTGCAGGTGCATTTTCATTAAACAGTAATTCATCACCTGAATAATTCCATCTTACAGGAATAGAAGTTCCTGATGTTGGGGTTAATACAGGGAAATCATTTCTTCTTAAATCATTAAATACTTCAGGCTGAACAAATAAACCAATATATTTTTGAGTTAAAATATGAGTTTCTAAATCTAGACTTGATCCTCCAGGATTAACCGCAGTTTGTCCTACATAAGTATTGTATTGAGCATCAGTTAGTCCCGAGTCAGCAAATGAAGCTTGAATACCATTAAGATACGCAGTCTCCATTTCTGATTCACTTCCATTAGTTCTTTTTAAACATTCTGCTATAATAAACTGTATTTCTCTGTATGAAATTAAAGCTTGATCATAATCAGCCTTTAAGTAAGGATGATTTGTAATAAAAGTTTGATCCCAGACAGATAGTCTATCAGTATCATTAAGGTTTGTCATTAAGTTTCTTAGAAATGGATGAAATTCTATATCTCCAGTTCTACCGTCATTAAATCTCCACCATCCTGCTTGCTGAGTTACAGCAAATTTATAAGACATATTATCATCTCTAGATGTGAAAGAAGTTTTTGCAGCAGAAAGAGCATCTGCGTATCTTCCATTATGTATATGGCCCCTTGCTTTTAAAGCATTTATAGATTTAATCCATTTACTTACATCTCCTTTAAAAATAACATCGTCTCCACCCAAACTTAAACCACCGTCTGGACCATTAAATAATGCGGATGCAGAATCTAAAAGCGAAAAAATACTTACATAAATCGAGCTTTGAGAATCATAAGTTGGATTAATATCATCAATACCTAGAGCAGCAGTAGAGTATGGAATATCACCCCACCAGTCTGTCATATTCATTAATGCAGCTGCTTTTAAAACTTGACCTGCTGCAGCATAATGACTATAACCATCTGTGGAGGCATCTTCTATCATTTTATTAACCTCAATTAACACTTTTTCATAATGAATGTCCCAGACTGTATTAAATCTAACAGGAGTTAGTCCAGAATAATCATTGAAGGATGACCATTGCCTAGCTACTCCTTCAGTTTGCTGAGCAAACATAGAATTAACTCTAGAGGTTTGACCTCCATAAACATCCATAATTCTTATTTGAATACTAGGTAATATTGCGTTAAGAGTAACACTTCCTGGATTATTTGGATCAAGATTAATATCATCAGCTATAAAACTTTCACAAGCTGAGAAAATCAAAATACATAAAACAGTTTTTATAAAATATTCTATTTTTTTCATGATTTTATAAATTTAAATTTAGTTTAAACATTACTGAACGAGTTGAGGGCATATTAAAATAGTCAACACCTTGACCATTACCAACACCTGTTAAAGAAGTTTCAGGATCTACACCATTATATTCTGTAGAATACCATAAGTTTCGCCCTACCAGACTAATTGTACCACTATTAATAAAATTAATACCCATATCTGATAATGGGATATCATACCCTAGACTAACTTCACGAAGTCTTAGCCATCCTCCATCCTCAACAAATTGTTCCCATACCGAACCAAAACCTCCAACGGAGGACTGATAGTAATATTGGTCTTGAACTACAGGAATATCATTTGGTTGTCCATTTGATAATACACCAGATATTGGTGCTGGTGATTCTACTCTTGTGTCAGCAGTTAGTTGAGATCTTCCAAAAAATGAAAGTGCCCATGCAACACCATTTAATAAATCACCACCCTCTCTCCAATCAACAAGAAAACCTAAACTAAAAGATTTCATTTTTATACTATTGTTCCAGCCTAAAATAAAATCAGGATTAGGATTACCAATCGATCTTTGAACAGGATCTACAGCTTGAAAACCATATTCATTAGAAGTAGGATCATCATTAATTACTACGTCACCCTCAGGAATATTAAGTCCGTCATCATTAGGCCCACCTGATCCAGATCGAAGATAAGTTCCTCCAACGACAGCTCCATATTGATTACCTGCGATTAAATATGAACCAGCACTACTAAATCCAGCAAGGAAAAGTTTTTCCAAGCCAGGAGCTAATTCATCAACAGTATTTTTTGAAGTAGTAAAGTTAAATTGTGAGTTCCAACTAAAGTCTTCAGTTTGAAGTATAGCTAGGTTAAGTGTAGCTTCAATTCCGCTACCCGTCATTTTTCCCGAATTTAACCAAACATTTCTATAACCCGTAGATGTTGGAAGAGACGCATTTAAAATTGCATCACTCATTTTTCTTTGATAGTAAGCGACATCAAGTCCAACTCTATTATTAAAGAATCTTAGATCAACTCCAAATTCAATTTCTTCAGTAAGCTCTGATTTCAATTGACTGTTACCTAAAATACTATCAATTTCAAATCCAGTAGTTCCCTGGATAGGCCAAGTCAGAGCATCTCCCCAACCATCGCCAACTGAACTTAATCCATAACCGGATGTAGTTAGATATGAAAATGGAGGTGGACCTCCCACTTGTGCCCATGAAGCTCTTACTTTTGCAAAAGAAAGGGTATTACTTTTTGGAAGCATTTCACTTAAAAGAACTGATAACGAAGCAGCTGGATAAACAAAAGAATAATCAGAAGACTTATAAACTGATCCTGGTACACCAAGACGAGAGTCATAATCTTGTCGTGCTGCCAAGGTTAAGTAAAAAGTACTATCCCATTCAGCCTCCACTTGGGCAACAAATCCCATTTGAGTATTTTTTAAAAGACTTTCCTCAGCTGAAATATTGGAAGCATTCGCTAAATTAGTAAACCCCTGGAATGCTAAATTTGTTCCCGTTGAATTGAGTCCTGTTCTTTGGAAAGAAAAGGCATTAGCAGCCAATAAATAATTTATATTTAATTTATCAGTGATTGCATCACCACCAGTAATATTAAGATAAGCATCTGTTTGAAAAGTTGTATATGATGTGGAATTAACTCTACCTGTAGATGAAGTCCTTGATCCAATTTCAAAATTTTGCTTACGGATATCACTAGTAAAGTCAGAACCTAAGTTTAGCCCAACATTAAACCATTTGTTCACATTATAAGTAGCTTGAAAACTTCCATAAACACGATTGACAGTTTCATCTCTTAGTGCATTATTAACAATCCAATAAGGATTGTCATAACCTCCACCTCCACGGTAATTTCTTTGTTTTCCATTAGGGAAGATGTAAGATGAAGGATTATCAACAGCATCTTCTTGACTAAAACCATTTGCATTATCAAAAGTTACTGGAGTTCTGTATAGTCCTAACATTAAACCTGAGGTATTAGATCCTTGCTGAATTCTAGTATAATCTGATCTAATATAATTAAATGTAGTTGTGAATTTTAATTTATCATTTGGTGTTATTGAAGAAGCTAAGCTAAAAGTTTTTCTTCCATATTCTTCATTAGGAACAATTCCTTCATTTGTTAAATAAGATGTTGAAAAATGATATGTAGCTTTTTCACCACCACCAGATACACTTACACTATTTAATGATTGCATAGCTTCTCTGAAAAAAGAGCGGTAGTTATTATAACTATTAGCAGATTGTCCATTTCCAGTTCCTTTAGTAACTAAAAATCCATTTTTATCCCACAAATAATTTCCAGCTGAATCAAAGTCACTAGCACTAGGTGCATCTGGATGATTTCTGTCAGTCGAATATTCTAAGTTATTAACGCTTGGACCAAATGAGCTTGACTCACCAGTACCAGGCGATCTCCAATAAGGAGTTCTATCGCTTCTACTGACATTTCTTCCTTGGCCAAATTCATCTTGAAGTTCAAAAGTTGACGAAATCCAGTCTACACCAGTAGAATGAGTGTATGAAACTTTCATCTCTCCTTCAGCTCCTTTTTTTGTAGTTATTACTACAACACCAGCAGCACCAGCTGTACCATATAATGCAGTAGCAGCAGAGCCTTTTAGAATACTGATATTTTCTATATCATCATTGTTTAAATCCATCAAACGGTTTGAGGATGCTGTACCACCTGTACTAGATCCAGAGTTTAATGTTTCATTATTCGTTCTAACACCGTCAATTACAATAAGAGGTTGGTTATTTCCAATCATGGAAGTTACACCTCTAATTAGAATTCTTGAACCACCACCTGCAGAACCAGAAGATCTAGTAATTTGAATACCAGCAGCTTTTCCAACAAGCGCATCAAGTGCATTATTACTTCCAGATTTAGCAATATCTCCAGAACTTACTGTTTGCACAGAATATCCAATTGCTTTTGCATCTCTCTTGATACCAAGAGAAGTAACAACAACTTCTTCTAATTCATTTCCTGCTTGAAGTGTTATTGAGTAATTATCACTATCTCCAACAGTTATTTTTTGATCAGTATATCCGACGAAACTTACAACCAAAACTTCCCCACTGGAAGCCATTATTGAGAAGTTTCCGTCAAAATCTGTCGTTACGCCTCTATTAGAGTTTTCCACTAAAACAGTAGCACCAGGCAAAGCTATACCCTGGTCGTCAAAAACATTTCCAGTAATTGAAGATTGTTGTGCTGTGATTTGAAGTGAAAAAAAACATAATAAGGCTAATGTTATTTGTTTCATTTTCTTAATTTAATGTTAATCTTTGTACAATGTAATGTTAAATTAAGTGCAAATACAATTAATGACAAAATATTTTATGTGTTTGAAATCCATTTAGTTAGATTTTTTATTTGTTTCAAACTAACTAACTAAATATAATTTTCAGTAGGTGTAAGTGTTCGGAGTTTTTTGTAAATTATTTTTTAACAAATATTATTACGCTGATCAAACTGAAAGTATGACGATAGAAGGTTATATTTATGTGGTTGATGAATTTTTCAAAATCTACTGAAACCTAATTAGGTGGCAATTAAGAAAAATTTTCAAAAACCTTAAAAATTATTAGAGAATGTAGTCAGCTGATAAATATTTATATCATCGATTTTATTATTAAATACTATAAACCTAGACGGTTATTCGTTAAAAGAAAAATCGGTAATGATTAACAGAATTATTAAAAAAATTAAAATTGGATAACATAATCTAAAAGTTGACCACGAATATTTAAATCGTATAAAGCCCTGTATTCCCGAGAGGGATAAACACGATTACTTAAAAAAATTATAAAGCATTCATTTTGAGGATCTATCCAAATAAAAGTACCAGTAAAGCCACTATGGCCATAACTAGTTGGACTTGCTAAAACTGATGGATAGGTTAAATTCAAATCATTTTGAAGACTGGGTTTGTCAAACCCCAAACCTCTTCGATTATTACTATTAGGGTAGGCCTGTTGAGTAAAAACTTGAAGCGTTTCAGCATTTAAATATTTTTTTTCTTTATAAACTCCTTTTTTTAATAGAAGTTCAATTATTGGAGTTAATGATTCTGCATTGGCAAAAAGTCCTGCATTTCCAGAAATACCACCCATCATAGCTGCTGACTCATCATGAACCCATCCTTGGACTAACTCCTTGCGAAAGCTTATATCTATTTCGGTAGGGACTATCTCGTTTTTTGGAAAATGTTGGATGGGCAAAAAAGTTAAGCGCTCTAGCTCAAGAGGCTTATAAAAGTGAAAATTTAAAAACTCACTAAAAGAAAGATTGGTTAGATTTTTAACCATTTTAGGTAATAAGAAAAACCAGAGTCCAGAATATTTATACTCACCTAAAGCGGTAAGTTTTGTTTTTTTAATCCGACGAGTTATTTTTTCTGAATAGTCCTTATGAATGAAAAGAGAATTACTTATTTGAATTGGATATTTCTTATTTTGAATATGTGAAACTGTACGATTTTTTAATCCTCCTCTTTTTTTAAAAACTAAATTTTGATGAGCAATATATGGTAACCAACCTGCGCTATGGCTTAATATTTGTCTAAACGTCGTATTTTTCTTATTAGACCTTTTTAATAGGGGTATATATTTTGAAATCTTTTGATCTAAATCAATGTTATAAAGCTCATAGAGCTTCATGAATGCAAGCGTGCTTGCTAAAATTTTAGTAAGAGAAGCGAGATCATAGAGATGATTTTTATCAACTCTAACCAGTGAATCATATGTTTGATACCCGTATGCTTTATTTAATAGAATCTTATTTTTTTTATAAATTATTACTTGTGCTCCTGGGAATGCCTTTTTTTTTATTCCTAAATCTATTAGTTGGTCAATTTTTTCATTCAACACATTTTTTTTTAAATATATTTCTTGAGCACTAATAATTGAAAGGGAAAATATTAGGCAAAAACATAACCCATAGAATAATACCCCTGTTTTCTTTTGCATGTTTTTATTCTTCATTAAAGCTTCAATTCTTTATAAATTTATTCTTTGAAAAGTAAAAGATTCATTTTTTATAAATTTACCTAAATAAATTAATAATAATTTCTATTTTCAAATACGATAAAATTATTTAAAAAGACAATATGACAGTTAAAAGTATCTTACTATTATTCATCTTTTTAATAAGCTTTAGTTATTCATTTTCTCAAGATGAATTGATTGATGAAGAACTATTCCTTTTCGATGCTATTATAGAATCTGAGATGGGAGGAAAAAGAATGAAGTTTTACGGCAACACACGTTTTAATTTTAATCAAGCATATTTTTCGAATTGGATTTCCGGTGGAGAAAGTTCATTATCGCTGTTATATGGACTAGATTATAATTTTAATTATTCGGATCGAAATGGTTTGGTTTGGGACTCAAATTTTTTACTATCAGTTGGCACTACTTATATTTCAGGGGATAAATTTTTAAAAAAAGCAGATGATCGTCTTGAAATTAGTTCTTTAATAGGAAAGCAAATCAATCAATATTGGAATTATTCGGGATTATTAAATTTTAAAACTCAATTATTACCAGGGTATCGATATTATAAAGAGGATGAAATAGAGAAAAGAGAAAAAATTTCTCAATTTTTATCTCCAGCAATACTTCAGGCAGGAATAGGGTACTACTATAAAAAAAATGAAAATTTTAATATAAACCTGTCACCATTATCAGCTCGGATAATTATGGTTTCCAAAAAGTATTCGATGGATTTGACACAGGGACAGAAATATTTTGGTGTTGACCGTAATAAAAGAAGTAAGTTTTTTTTAGGGACCTCTTTTTCAGGTTTCTTTAAAACAGAAATAATGAAAAATATTATTTGGGAAAATAAATATAGTATTTACATAAATTATTTAGAAAAAACTCAAAACGTAGATTTTGATTTGGACACGAGTTTTAGATTTAAAGTAAATAGTAAGATTTCAGGAAATTTTGTACTGCACTTACTTTACGATGATGATCTTTTAGGCAAATTACAAGTACGTGAATTAATGGGGTTGGGAATTAATATTGATTTTTAATTATTCTTTTCCTTGAGCTTTTCTTAAAAACCAATCGTAATCATAATAGGTAACAAAAACATTAAAAACTCCTCCCTGACCCCTTGGATCGACTTCAACTACAACATTTTTATCAGGGTCAATAAAACGAATGCACGGGAGGTTTTTTTTAACTAAAATTGGATTAGACCAATTTTCTTGAGCGTATACTGTTTTATATTCTATTGACTCAAAATGAGCTCGGCTTTTTTTTAAATAAGTCTCAGCCTGTTTTAGGGTTAGGTTCTTTTTACTTCCAATATTGATACTTATTAATTTACCTTCTCGATTAACTAATGATTTTCTTCTAAATGCATATGAAGTGTCTTCACCAAAAGAAATATTTTTTAGGTTACTAGAATTATTTTTTAGAATTTCTTTAGCTTCTTCTATTGGCATATTGAAAGAAAACTTATTATAAAGATTTTGAGAGTTAATTTTTGAAAAAAAACTAAAAATAAAAAATAAGCTAAATAACATTAATCGCATTGCAAAAGGTTTATTAGACTTCAAATATAAATTAATCTTTGTTTTCTCACAAAAAAACGACTTATCTCCACAGTGAAATTAATTTTAAATATTTTTTAGTTCTAAATTGCTATTCATTTATCATTTAATAAATCTTAGAGTTATGGGGAATCGATATGCTTTAGTCACGGGAGCTTCTTCCGGAATAGGTTTTGAAATAGCAAAATGTTTAGCCTCACGAAATTATAATTTATTGCTAACTGCAAGAAAAGAAGAAAACCTAAGGAAAGCAGCTTTATTTATTGAGAAGGATTACGGAGTAAAAGTGGATATAATAGCTTCTGATTTGCAAGATAAATCCTCCCCCAATTCAATATATGATTTTTGTAAATTAAAGAAATATAATATAGAAATATTGATTAATAATGCAGGTTATGCAATCCCAACTTCTTTTGATCAAACTTCTATGGAAGAAGAAGAAAAATTCATAAGAGTTCTTGGAATTGCTGTTATAGCACTTTCTAAATTATTTATAAAAGATATGTTAGCCCAAGGCAAAGGAAGAATAATGATTGTCTCATCGGTTGCTGCTTTTGCTCCTCCCTCAACGATTCAAGTTTTATATGGACCAATTAAAACTTTTATGAATCGTTTTTCGGAGAGTTTAAATCTAAATTATAACCACAAAGGGATAACTACAACCTCACTTTGTCCAGGATATACAATCACAAATTTTCATTCGGCAAGTGGGGTCCAACAAGAAATGGACAGAGTTCCTTTTTTTATGAAAAAAGAAGCAAAAAGAGTAGCCGAAGAGGGTGTTGAAGCCCTTTTAAAAGGTAAACCAGTGTGTGTGCCTTCAAAGACTTTTAAGATTATAGTATTTCTGCTTAAGCTTATACCAACCTCCTTATTTTTTATTATGAGCTCTCGTTTAGCACCAGGGAGGTATGACAAGAAATAATTTAGTTTTTCTTTATTCCCGTAACAACAAGAGTTCCAGACCAATTTTCTTTTGCACCCACACGCCATGTTTTAACTTTTTTAAAGCCTGCTAATTTGAAAAGATTTTCCCATTCTTTAGAAGATAAGAGCTTCATAATAGTTATTCCACAATCATCGGGCCAGGAATGAGAAGTAGTATTTTCAAAATAAAAATCTAATCCTATTATTAATCTAGAATTATTTTTAAGCCAACTGGAATAAATATGTTTTATTAATTTTCCAGGATTTTCAAAATAATAAAACACTTCCATAGAATGAACTAAATCAACTTTTTCTTTAGGATTCCATTCAAATAAATTTGAACATATATAGTTTTGTCTTGAATCTATTTTTTTTGCTTTTGAAATCATTTTTTCAGAACCATCTATCCCAATTGCCTTATTGCAATTAGGATATGAAGCTAATTTTCTTACAACCCAACCATTTCCACACCCCGCGTCTATAAAATTAAAATTTTGGAGATTCTCTGTTGAGAATCTCAACATATTTTCAACTGACTCTAAATGGTTTGTTTCCATTCCATGATCTTTTCCAAGATCTACCCAGTCGCTGAAAACTTCAATTGGAGTTTTTTTCATTTTATAAAATCAAGTTAGGTTTACCAAAAAGATAAACCAAAAAAGGTAATGGCTGCCCATATCAAATAACGCATAAATTTACCAAGGAACATCCATGTAGCTACGGATATAGGTTTTATTCTAAAAAAACCCAAACCAACTGCCAAGGGGTCACCAATAATAGGTAGCCAGCAAAAAAAGGAGATTATGCTACCCCAAGAGTCAA
>CAJWAE010000045.1 GCA_913020075.1 uncultured Flavobacteriaceae bacterium | reverse complement strand
CTGCATTAATTTTTTTAATTAATGAATTTGCTGCATTTGGCTGACTTAAGTCACTAATAAAAAAAGTTATATTTTGATCGCATGAAAAACTTTTTATAAATTTAGAAGCTCTTTCTTCATTAGTTGAAGTGATTACAACATTCCATCCATTTTTTGCAAAATGAGTTGCAAAACATCTTCCTAACTTCCCAGTGCCACCTGTTATTAGAATTGATTTCTTCTTCATTTTAGGCCTCGCTCGATTAAATTTACCACTTTTGCATTAAATTTAAAAGGAGATTTGCATT
Organism: uncultured Flavobacteriaceae bacterium; assembly: GCA_913020075.1. GTDB lineage: Bacteria > Bacteroidota > Bacteroidia > Flavobacteriales > Flavobacteriaceae > MS024-2A. The sequence goes on along the minus strand of CAJWAE010000045.1, from coordinate 13,805 downwards.
CACTTGTTAAAATTCCTGAAATAAAATCTTCAAGAGTATTTTTAAATGCAATAAATGTGTTTTCAAAAATTAAATTTAGTTCACCGTTTTCACCTATTATATGAATTTTAACGGGCTCCTTAAGATTTCCCAATGTAGAAAAAGTTGTAAGAACATCACTTTCCCACTTAACTTTAAGAGTTGTAGCCTCATTTAAATCAGATATTTTTTGTATTTGTTTTGGCTTGTCATTCACATCAAGCATTTTAAGAACGGGCTCAATAATATGGACAGCATATTTTTCCCAAGAATTCGGAATAGACGACGAGATAGAGATGATTTGACCAATTTTTTTCTTTCTGTCTTCTGTCAGGATAAGTTCTGGACTATATCTAAGCGCTGAACATGTAAATATTTGACCATCATATTGCTGATGTTTATACAATTGTTTTAGTGACGACATTGATAATGCTATAGGCTTGTCGATATATATAGGCTTACCAGCAATTAAAAATTGATAAGCAAACTCAAGATGGTTTTCAGCATCGTCTCTTGCAAGAAGAATTGCATCAACTTTTTTTTGAAGCTCATCTAAATTTGAAGATACATGTTCTATAAGAGAAGCTTTCGCTATATGCTCTGATAGATTTTTATCTTGAGTCCATATTGAGGTTACTTTTGCATCTAAAATTCTAGCATCTGGCCATTTTTCTTTGTTCAAATATTCTGAAATAACTGGGTATCCAGATGCCTGCATAGCCTTTGAATCATAACCATTAAATATTGCGCTCCATGAATATGGATGGCCATTTCCAGTCGAAGAACCTATGATTCCTAATTTTAATGTCATATTTTCCACATTGCAGGATTGATTAAAGATGCATCTTGGGAAGATAGAAAAGTCGGTATTTTAATAAGCTTTTTATCTATTAAGGTAATAATTTCTTCAAGTTGTTCTGACGATTGAATGCCGATTATAACTCTGTTAACAAAGTCAACCTGAAGAATTGAATTAATACATGCTTCAATATTTGTAAAACCTGCATTTATTAACCAGTCATCATATTTCTCTAATAAGCCCTTCCATGGTTTGAAATATTCTGGTCTTTCAGAAGATTTCATTAATAATAATCCTTGCAGAAATACAGATCTGACGTGAAGTTCTATTCCCATTTTTTCAAGTTTTATGTTCCAACCAGATGATATCAACCTTTGATCAAAAATATTCATAGGGGCTTGAACTATATCGATTTTAAATTTAGACAGAATCTCATCGAGCTCTTTAGTATCATATATAGATATACCAACTTTTTTTACAAGCCCTTCCTGCTTTAAGCCTAATAATGCTTCATAAATCTGATCGCCGTTATCAGTTAGTAAAATTTTAGTATCATGAAGTAAAACACCATACAAAGAGTTAACTCCTAACCTATCAAGAGAACCATTTATTTGTTGAAATATATCCTCTTTTATATTTTTATTTTTTTTATCTAATGAGTTTAACTTGGAAATAATATGAAATTCTGATACACCTTGAAGTCCTAAAGAGCTCTCACTATTTCCATAGGCAATAGCAGTGTCTAAAAAATTTATTTCTGATTTTTTTGCTATATTTAAAATTTTATTAACTTCTTGGTTGGAAACTTTGCCTGTATTATTTGACACCCCGTAATCTAGGCCGAATTGCGCAGAGCCAATAGTTAGTTTCATTATGTAATGAGAATTTTTTGCAGTACTGATATAACAATATTTTGCTGCTCTTCTGTCATTGTTGGAAACATCGGTATGGATATTGCTTCTTGATAGTAAGAAAGGGAATTTGGATATTCATCCATAGTGAAGCCTTTTTCCTGATAGTAAGGATGCATGGGAACTGGAATATAATGAATTTGGACCCCAATATTATTCTTTCTAAGAGCTTCAAAAACTTCGAGATGGCTTTTGTCAATATCTGATAAATTTAACCTTATTACATAAAGATGCCTGCTTGAATATACATAATCGGGTTGTTTTGGGGTAGATATTGGAAGGTTGACTAGCAACTCATCATATCGTTGAGCTAGTTCATTTCTTCTTTGAACGACTTTGCTGTAATCATAGCTTCAAAATTAAAACCAAACGGTGTATACTAACTGCTTTAAACTATTTCTATTCTATCTCCTAACTACATATTGCTCAATGCGTTCGCTATTTTAATTTTTGAACAGGAGATCAATTTCACGCTGCCGAAGCACCAGGTGAATTTCCAAACAGTACAGTCGTACCTTTTCGTGCTAGTATTTATGCGGAGACGTCGGGGTTGTGGAGTCGGTTGCTGGCTATTGTGTTGGACAGCTGCCGTTTAAGAATTCGTACCAATCATTTAAGTCTAAGCATGTTGACTGAAAGTGACAATAGAAGAAGGCAAGAACAAGATTCAAGAAAAGCATTAGATTTTTTATTGCAAAGTGCAAACGATGAAGAAACAAAAGTATTCAATGATGTTGCTGGAAATGTGTCCAGTGCGACTGACAGTAGTGCGAATGATAGTAGTGGATGGGCGTAAATTAAGAAAGAAAAAAAAAGGATTCGAAGGTTTTGAGATGGATTTGAAAGATCGATAGATGATAGTATATAGAATAGATGAGAAATTGTAATTTGTTAAATAAAGAAATTATTATTATATTATTATTGTTATTGTATTTTTTAAATATAATATATTATTTTACACGTCCATTGTTTTTAATTTAGCCTCTTGGTCTTTTTCCCATTTCAAAAATGCATTTGCTATACCTTTGGTTACCCTACCTGTAACTTTGTCTGTTTGATCCTCCCAGGGGCCAATTCCATCAAATTTTTTACCGATTAATACTTCTGGTGGTTCGACTAATGGAATTTTATATAAATTAGTATGTTCATCTTTTTCAAATTGACTTAAACAAAATTGTTTTTTGTCATCCGCTGATAAATTACTTAATTTTGTATTTCTTAACTGAAGCTAAACAATTTGAAATGAAGGGTTTCCTGTTATGGGATCAAACTTTAATGATACAAGATACTCAGATACGATAATCATATACCAATTTTTGTTAAGTGCTGATGTAAATTCCAATTTGATTTGAATGTTGTTGCTCTTCAAACCATTTGAAGAAAAATAAGCAAAATTTTGTCTGATGTTTTCGTCAAGAAGGGAGACTGGAAAGTAATTGCTGATGCCAACATTACCAGAAGCAGCTGACCCTTTTGCAGACTTTTGTGCATATGAAAGTTCCCAAAATTGTCTTTTTTGTTTAAAAGAAATCCACCCATTTTGCGCTGCGTTTTCAACAAACTTCCACATGGAGGGGTCCAATTGGTCGTATGCTAAGTTATTAACATCCATGTCATTAAAAACAATTGGCTCCCCTCCTTGATCTCCTCCCTCAAGAACTGTGATACGATTCAAAGAAGGTGGGCGATAACAAGTTTGACTGGAAAATGCATGCGGTTTTGAAATATCCCTTTCCATTTCCAGTTCGCGTCTAAACATGATAACAAAACCCAAACCAAGACTTTGCTGGTCAATAAAGTATGATATAACAGGATACTTATTATCATCTAATTTTATTTCTTGTAGCCTTCTGGCTGTGCAAAAAGAATTAAAAAGGGGAAGTCTGTTTTTTAATGTTCCTGAAATTTGTCTGATAAAACCACATAAATAAATTTTTGCAACGTCAAGTTTCACATTTGTTATGCAATATTTTGTACCGTTAGCAGCGTTAAAATTTCTATATTGGTAGACATCCTTATCTAAACCCGCTTGATGACTAGCTATCATATCCGTTAATGCAGGCCAATAAAATTCATGAAGGTAGTTTTCTTTGGGTGTTTTAGAAAAATCAAAGCGAAACATGGTCTTGGGAGGAAAAATTAAAGAGGAAACCTCTTCACGTGTATCACCCCCACTGTTTTCAGCCATTTTCTTTTTCATACGAGGAGAAAACTTTGTGAATGGTACACAGGGTAACCTGCCATATGCATAGCGATAACCCTCCCCAGCTGGAGAATTTGCTCCTGCCGAAGGATCAGGAAAGTTAAGGTTAGGGGTATAACATAGTTTCTGTTTTAGGTGGGCTATTGTTTTGCCATTATTGTTATACATTGGAATGTTGCCAAGGTTATGTGCTTGTTCCAAATCATTTTCATTTGGGTTTAGAAACATGTCCATGGATCCCATCGTGTTAAGCTCGTCAAGATTTATGGAATGAAGCACTTCCGTATCATTCGTGACAAATCCATTGTAACTTGTTCTCACTTTGTTAAAATATCCTGTGGCGCCTGTTGATGGCCAAGGCCAACAACCATGTTCTTCTGGCTTCAAGTCCATATTTAGTTCAGGTTGCGTTGTATCTGGTTTCCCTGTTGCAGGGTCTGCTTTCTTCACAGTCATTGTAAATTTCCAAAGAATCATCAATTGATGGGTATCATTAAATTTGAATTCAGCATCTCGGAAAGGCCCAATATTCCAGGACAAATGGTTTGCGTCATTTATATTGGCTTCGTTTGGTGCGAATAGCATAGGACGCCATTCTGTTCTGTCTGATGCTGATACCTTCAGTCGAGACTTTGCTTGTTTAATGGCTGCTATCTCTTCTAACTCTGCTGCACTTAGAAGTTTAATGGAATTTTTATTTCGTTTTTCATGATTCTTTTCTTTCTTATTCTTCTTTGGTTTATTATTAGATTCCATGTTTGACATTTACTTAGTTTTCTTAGCCTTCAAAGACGCAATTTTTCTAGTTATTCTTAAGGCAGCTTTATTATGTCTTTGCTCGGCAGAAAAAGTTTTGAGCACCAAGTTTAGTTTTTTGTTAACTTTTGATGTACGGCTCTTATTTTTGGCAATTAAACTTTTTATAAGTTTTACACTTTTTGTAACTTTGTTTTTTTCTTTTTCTGTTTGTTTACTTTCTTCACCTTCTTCTTTAACTTGACCAGATTTTGTATCTTTATTGATAGTTCCTTGTTCTTTCTTTGTATTTCTTTTTGGAGCTTCTTTACTTGACTCACACTTTTCCTTAGAGCACTCTCCATATGGTTTTATTAAAGCTGCATTAATTTCGGTGTTACTACCACTGCTACTGCTGCTTGTGCTAGAGTCGGTATCACTACTGTCACTATTGCTTCCTCCAATGAAGGACGCCATTGAACTAGGTGAGTGCCAGAAAGTTGACTATTTATGACTCACAATGACGAAACACGTAAAAGAATCAGGATTTAACAGGATCCTGGTAGGGGGATGATATTGGTTGAATGTTTACCTCGCAATATTGGCTGTATTGCTGTGTGGCTTTCCTTTTAACCTTGGTTGCAGAGTCTTTGCAAAAGGTGTGTTAGGTGCTTTTTTGGGGGTGTACCATATTTTTCTTTAATATTCAAAACCTTGAAAAACCTCGAAAAACATCGATAGAAGCTAGGTACCCCAATTTTTTTTTAAATGTCACGGAATCAATATTGTGGTGTGAATTGTGATAACAGATTTATTGTTGCTGGTTTAAAAATACAAATGATGACTATGAATATTATACCCTGTGTTAGGCTGCAAAATGTACAAAGCGTCTCATTGGCACAATAGGTAGTGCGTTGGGACAACAACCCAAAGGTTGCAGGTTCAAGTCCTGTATGAGACATAAATTTTATATAAGTTAGTAGGTTAAAGGCTGAATGTGTTGGGTATGAGTCATCCTTTCTGCCCAACGGCTTCCCACGGATTCAAAACGGGGGGTCGCTGTTCGAAACCGTGCCAAAATAATCAGGAGGTTAGAACTCAGCTGGAGCTCCAGAGGACTGTGCGGTACCTACCCGCTGTCCATGGGTCAATACCTGCGCATGTGAATTTTTGCTGGTCGACGGGCCTGCCAAGTCGTCTTTTTCCAAGGTTTGCCGCGGAACCCTGGTAGTGACACCGCAGTCAGACCGCCATCTTAGGTATTGTCAAAGGTATGGGCAAAACTCTGAAGAAAAAACTTATTAAGTTGAAGAGAAAAACCGCAAAACTGCGACTGCTACTGCGACTGCAAATAGAAATACAAAAGTTGGAAAAAGAGATACAGAAGGTCAACAAAGCCAAACAGAATCAGTGAAACCTTTTAAAAATGGGCTGCCACCATTTTAAACAAAAGAAACCATCTTAATTATTTGTATTGTAAATATATTTGTTACATGACAACAGTACATTTTTATCATTTTCAGAATGGATTTAGACACAATTCTTCATCTTCCTCTTGAGCCTTTGTACATTTGTGAAGAAACCAAACAGGGCATTAAGCTGATCAAGACAAAGACTGGTGAGTCTTGCTGCACCAAGAATGTCAAGGTTTGCTGCACCTCTCCTGACGCGGAGGCCAAACATGAGGTGCCTGTTGTGAAAAGGGGTAGAGGAAGACCAATTAAGACAGAACCTATCCATGTTACTCAGGTCCCGTCCAAAACAGATGCAGAATTAGTTGGTATATCTGGTAAGGAACTGACAGAGCTCAAGAAACAACGCAAGACTGAGCTTAACAATATAGCCAGCAGGAAGGCAAGGAAGAAGAGGAATGCCAGGCTTTCTAAGATTCATCCTGAGGGAGCTCAAGATATCTTGTGTAAAACTCATGACAGCAGCATCTACTGCGAAGGATGTCAGTGCACAGAAACCTTGGTCTGCCCGCTCTGCATTGAGGATGGGGATGAGCCAAGACTCATTATAGATATTTGAAATTAATCAACTCAATGATTTTTATATTCAAGTACTGGATGAATGTGGTTTGTGTCACCCCTGCCCAACTAGCTCAGATGGCAGAGCATGAGACTTTTAATCTTAGGGTCGTGGGTTCAACCCCCACGTTGGGCAATACATTTTCTAGTACCACACATTTTCATTTCATTGAGCCGTTGATAGTCATAAAAAAGAGGGCGCTGCTCCCAACCTCTCTACCCCAGCGCCCCCTTTTTAGTTTGTCAGGTGTGGGATTCGAACCCACATTATAAATTCGCGCCAAACTTTCATTTGGCGCCTTAGACCTCTCGGCCAACCTGACGCTTGTTAGTTAGTAAAACAGGAGGCCCTGCTCCCAACCGCTCTGCTGCCAACCGCTTAGACCTTCCATCGAGACTTTTCGTGTTTTCAACTGACTTTTATACCTCGATAAAGCGCGGTAAACCCCGATAAACCTTATTGGAAGGGTCATTACAAAGATAAGAGACTCGGGATCAATGCAAAAGGTATTTCTGTCATGCGCAGTAGAGCTTAGGGAAGAATGGCCATCCTGACCATCTGAGCCAAACCAAACCTTGTAAAACATCTGAATAAAAGAAACGGGGTGTGAAGACGATCAACCTCTCATATCCAGGGTCTGGCTGTGAGGGCAGCGTTGGCGCTTGGCATGGAGGGGGTGGTCGTCTTCACCCCTCCAAAAAAAATGATTCCTCACGCTCTTTTCCAATTTTCATTGGTTGGTTCAAGGTCAGCTCAAGGACAGCGCAATACTGTTGGATTAGAGGGGGGCCAATGGAAACATATTATAATTGTTGATGACCAATCCTACTACCGAGAAAAATAATTCAAGGCCGTAAGAAGCTTTCTGCGCAGCATAATGGGTAGTATATAAAGGAAGTACCCTTTCTTTCCAGGGCAGTATAATGAAGAGATTCATAGGAGGTGATTCAAGCAGCACCAGTGATAGTGACTCAATCGAGAGTAGCAGCAGCAACAGCAGCAGCAACAGTCGCAATCCAGAAATTCAGCAGGGTTTTTTGAAGCCTTATGGACAGAGCTATGAGGAAAAGCCTGATGCGGTTAAGGAAACTTCACCGGGACATTCAAAGAAAAAACAAGCAGCTAATACTGAAGATAGAAAAGCTGGAAAAGAGCGGAAAGAGGGGACACAAGAAAAAAGTGCACAAAAAAAAGAAAGGAAAAAAACAGTCCCCACAAAAAGTATAAAGATTATAAAAAGAATAATTGCTAAAAACAAAACTCATACATCAAAAGTAAACCAAAAATTGAATTTGGCATTAAAAGCCTTTTCTGCAGAGCAGAGGTTCAATAAAGGTGTTTTGAAAAAAAATAAAGATAAAGGTGTTACACAGAAATGAAGAAAGGCTTTCCCAACTTTCAAGTTTCCATTAAGTTTCCTTTTTTCTTCTGAAATAACTGCAATATCTTTTAATAGTATTCAACCCTGTTAATATAAGCTACAGCATACAGTTTCAATGTAAATGAATAAATTGGAACCCGTGTCAATGTAAATGAATTTGTGTGAATAATTTAAACTTGGCAGCTCACTTTTTGTAAATATACCGCACACTAATTTTCCATATCTTTCAGAAACTTTGTTTGAGAGGACTCCTGGCCAGAAAGCGACTTAAAAAGGAAAAATCGCACCATGGAGACAAAAAATAAGAATCAAAAGGGGAAAAAAGAGCATACAAAGAACAGAAACAAAAACTCAATCAAACTGCTCAGCACCGCTGAGTTGGAGGAGATAGCAGCCATTAAACAAGGGAACTCCAGGCTTAAAGTCTCAGCCTCGGACAGCACGCAATGGCATCCCATGCTCTTCACGCCAAATGAGGATGATATTAATGCGGCAAACAAGTTGACTTGGAACATTGGACCGTTCAGAGATGCGGAATTTAAATTCCATGAGACCCACCCATTGATGATTCTTTGGAAGTTTAATGCGAATGTGAGAAGATCAGATGCTACTACTGGGAAGCCAGATCTAGCAACTCCCAGTGTAGCCCTTGATTTGAGGCCTGAGAAGATGGGCTGCTGGCCTTGGCCGTCAACTGGAGCCACAGGATATTTCAGTAAAGTAAGAACAAGTTACAATGGGTATGTGACCAATGATACTGAGGTGCTGCATTCTATAAATCTTGATGAACTCAATACTATGGCTTCCATGGACATGTTTCTTAATCCAGATGAAACTGATTTAGATCAATCAAAAAGCTTTGGAATGACTCCTTTATATAATAACTTTGGAAAGACTGTTTCCCACTTAAAAACCCAGCTTGCATACCCTCCAGATCTCAACTATCCAGATTCAACTCCAAAAACTGGAGAGGATGGGTATCGGTTTGCATATGGAAAGCTTCCGTGCGTTCCATTCACAAAATTTTCCCCTCGTATGAAGAAAAAAATGGCTGAAAACAGTGGAGGTGACACACGTGAAGAAGTGTCATCTTTAATTTTTCCACCCAAAACAATGTTTCGCTTTGACTTTACTAAGACAGCAAAGAATAACTACCTTCATGAGTTCTATTGGCCCAGTTACACAGATTTGCAAGCTAGCCATCAAGCGACCTTGTCTAAAGGGGAGTATACTTATAGGAAATTCATGCATAACGATGAAGAATTTTGTATTGAATCGGTTGATATTGACGTACAAAAAATTTATTTGTGCGGGTTTATAAGAAAAATTTCACAAACATTAAAAAACAGGCTTCCAATCTTTAATACATATTGTACAGCAAGACGCCTTCAAGAAATCAAGCTTGATGATAATCGCCACCCAATATGGACATACTACATTGATCAGCAAAGTCTTGGCTTGGGATTTGTTTTGATGTTTAGACGAGAATTGGATTTGGAAAGGGATAGCTCCCAACCGCACCCATTCAGCAGTCAAACTTGCTACCGCCCGCCTTCACTGAACCGCATTACAGTGCTTGAGGGGGGTGATCAAGGGGGAGAACCAGTTGTGTTCAATAATATGGATATTAATAACTTAGCATATGAGCAATTGGACCCAACAATGTGGCAATTTGCTGAAAACACAGTGCAGCAAGGTTGGATTTCTTTGAAACAATCACGTCAGTTTTGGGAGATGCCTTTACGCCTTGGGCAAAACATTGCAAAGGGAGCAGGAGCTTCCGGTAATGTTGGTGTTAGCAATTATTTTCCAGTTTCGCTTCTTGATGAAAACATAAGACAAAACTTTGCTTACTTTTCATCAAATGGACTGAAGAGCAACAGTCTTCAAATAAAGTTGGAATTCACAAAAGCCCTCACCAAAAGTTGGTATATGCTTATTGTATCCGAGTACCTTGTGTCTTTAACTTTTGATCCAGAAAGTGGAAACCCCTCATTTAATGTTGTGTGATCATAGTTTAATATTTTTAATCATTTATATGAACCCGTAGCTTCGTTTGGACCAGTAAATTGATAAATGTTTTTCATGTAAAACTGACAATTTATAAGATACCGTAAATAAAAAAAATACTGCATATTTTAATTTCAGAAACATGTCTGTTTTAGAGCCAGAGGGAGATGGCACCCCTGACAAAAGAGGTAAATTCTTTATAAGGTCTAAAAAAAATACTTCCCAGAACTAGATGCGCTAATGACGATATTAGCTGAAAAAGCAGATGATTGGATAGAAAAACATTTGGAAGCTCCAAATATGAAAACTCTGAAGAAGTGGACTTTTCAAGCAGACTCAAATATAAAATGGGGAAAAGTAAGACATTATGTTATGAGGTTTAGAAACAGTCTTCCAATAGTGTCTAGCAGACGGCCAGATGGTCGAGCAACATCATCTAGATCATCACATCTACCAAGAACTTTTAGGTCACCCGCTTGGGTAGCTTCTGATTTAGGTATTTAACAATATCATATGCATTAATATTTGTGAAGGTTTCATTCGTCTGAGGGGAAAAAACTACGGAAACTTTTTCCTAGCAGTTCAAACACTGACAAAACAGGTGTTTGTTCAGAAGATAAACACTAAAAAATGGGAGGCTATTGGACCTGCTATTTTGCAAATGTTGAAGACACCCGGTTTTCAGCAAACAAAGAGGTGAGATTTTAATGTTTTAACTAAATTGTTTCAGGATTATGATTGATGGGGAGGCAGCTTTTTCTGAAAAAAATATTAACTCTCTTGAAGTTGACGACCTTGAAGCTGTTAGAGTGTGGCCTACAACAGGGAGGAAAGTTACAGTTGCAGAAAGAGCCATTAGAACAGTAAGATTATTGTTATGGCTTCTCTTACACTTTTTTGCAGTTCAAAGAGGTGATTGGGAGAATCATTTTCATAAAAAAAGTTCATTTGTCTAATTGGGCAAAGTTTATTCCTAGAGCGGTTGATATTATTAACAAAAAGCGGAAAATCAAAAACTCTTTATCATTTATACAAATGTATATCAACAACAACCCAATTAAATATCAGTATCTTGGGTTACCGGAGCTTCCTTATGTCTATAAAATTGGAGACTTGGTAGCTTTAAAAGCATTGGCGACACCAGAAGGGATGGCGGCAAAAGAGCGCCCAGGGTTTAAGCGATCGCTTGGTAAGCATTTGAGGTGTAATGTTGGTGATATATTAACTTTACACATTTCAGTTGGCTACGATGAAGAACGCTTTCTTGATTCGAAAGATGAAGAGCGATCTAAAACCCAAAAAAGAAAAATAAGAGCAAGAAAATGGGTAGTCGCAAGTGGGGGAAGAAAAAAGAAATTCAATGCTATTCAAGTGTACAAAGTAACAGGAAGTCATCAGTGGTTTCCGCTATCAGACATAGCACCACGGCTCTCATAGTATTAAATTATTTCAGAACAGACAACGGTCTACTTAAAAAATTTGAGAGCAACTATCAAAACTTTTAAAAATAGTATATTAACAACAGGTGTTCTATTATTGAGGAGTTTTTTCACAACCATTCTTCCTACTCCCCAGTAATCTAATTATCGTTTCAGATGAGCGGTTTTTATACAGACCCTACTGTAATTGATGCCTATGCCGAGGAGATACTGAAGGAATCAGAAAAAAAGCCTATAGTAGAATCAGCGAGCACTTTTAATGAAATAAAAACAAGACGAGGTGGGGGCTATGTTGGGGTTGACGTTCTTTTGGTGGAGACAACAATTTCCTTATTATGGTCTGATGTTGCTAAAATAAAGAGGGTTAATAAACTTTTTATGACTGTTTACAACATGCTCGGTAGCTCGTTTCCCGGCAAATACAAAGCTCATTTGAGCTTCTCTTTTTGTTTAATTAGAGAGCACCAGGACAGACCTCCAACGTATTCGTTATTTGTTGGTCATAATAATCATAATAACGTGCACTCACCAACCTATCAGATTAATACCTTTTTGGCAGATCCAAAAGACATAAGGACCTTTTCCCGCAAACTTATTAACGAAACAGATTTTGAGGATATAGCTCTTAAGCTGTATAGGCAGTCAGTGTCTCCGGACTCAAAAACCAGAATACATAAAATTTATACAATGATTCTGTCTATACTTTTATAAATTTTTTCTCTCAATTGCAGAGCCGGAGGCCTAGTAAGGGAAAGCGTCTGAAGACTTATGCTAGCTCACCCAAGGTAAAATAAGTTATTTTAAACTCATTGTAATTTTTTCTTTCTTTTTCAGCTGAACGAGCACCCATGTCCTTCCCTCTCGCCAAAAATGATGTGACCAGCCTCTCAGAAATACTTAATTATTCAGATTCTGTGAATTGGATACTTGGAGCTTCAAAGACGGGAAAAACTTCATTTCTTTCAAATTTTATTTTAACTCTTCCTCAAGATAAAAAGGTTTATGTTTTGGACACTTCAGGAAAATTTGTTCAAAATGATTTAGCACAACTTGACTCTGTTGAAGCATTACCTATAGACTCCAAATTAAGTGAAGAAACTTTAGAGAAACTGCAACCAAATTCGTTTGTAATTGTTGATGATTTTCAACTGTCTACTAAAGTTTCTCAGTGGCAAAGAGTTACTAATTACTGTGCTCATCATTTCCATCTCAGTATTTTTTTGGTCGTGCATAGCCACCAAAACACAGAGGGCCTTCATTACGCTTTAAAAAACGCCTGCAATCTTTACTTAACTTATAGCTCCAATTCTAAATATTTTTTATCCTCGTTGAGCAAAGGAAAATACTTGGATTTTTATAATAATAATTGGAAAGAAGGATTGGAAGGTCGACACATATGTTTTATAAATACTAACCACAGTATCATAATTAATTTTGTTGACAAATTACTTAAAAAGCAAACCTCATCCCCCGTATTGGCTGCAGAAATGAATGATGTTACAAGCAAAAACTTGTTAGGTGAAATGGAGGAGAAACGGTGGTTAATCACAAACGTTTCTTCCGGCATAGGTTCCCCCTCCCCATCGTCAAAAACAGTTATACCAGGCGGGGAGCTTGAAAACTATTTTGAAAAAGAGTTGCGGTTAACATATACAAACAAAAAGCAGTTTCCTAAAATGTTTAAAATCACTCGCTGTCTTTTAGCTAAAGGAGTGCTTGATTCGGATGAGCTAATTTTGAGAAAAGTCAAACTTTTAGATTTTTTAGCCTTCACGCAACGATTCGCTCAGAAGCCTGCTGCTTATATGACCGGCTGTAGCTCTGATTCCGGAAGCGACAACTCTGACTCTCAGGTTGTTTGTTTTGGCTTCCCTGATAAAAGTGTTAAGAAAAACAAAATAAAGGATAGACATTATTACAAAGAAGAGAAAAAATGGTTAAGACTTTGCAAAAAGTTAAAAGAGCATGGTGTTGTTATTCCACTAACTTTGATGAAGAATCCTATAGCTAAATCGTGCTTTAAATAAAATGTTTCAGATATGTTTCCTGTTTTTGAACATCAAAAGCCCTTCTTTTTAAGATGTGGATATGACACCAATCATGAATATTTTGGTAAGTAATTGAAATAAAATTAAACAAAAAAATACAGTTTCTTAATAGAAGGAAAACTTCAACGTGACTGGACGGGACATGAAGACACAAAGGAAGTAATGCTGACCAACGTATCTTTTCACCCCCAAAGAATACCTGCTGGAAAAGACCAAATTGATGTTGGTAT
>CAJWAE010000044.1 GCA_913020075.1 uncultured Flavobacteriaceae bacterium | reverse complement strand
TTTAATCAAAGGATATTGAACGCCTTCAAAATCAATTGTTTCCTTTGCATTTACGGTAGACTTTGTGATAAAAACGTCGTCGTTAGACATGTCTTTAAACGCAACTAAACGATAATTATCCGGATGTATATCTGTTTTCATAATTTTTTAAATCGTTTACAAATTTAAATTTATTTTTTTAAACCAGCTTTAACTCTTCGTTTTTTTTTAATTTACGAACTTAAAATTAATTATGGAATCTCAATCAATATCGCCAAAATCAACTATTATAACTTATGGACTAATCCTTGGAGGGGTTTCCACAGTCTTCCAACTCATGATCTTTATTTTAGAAATGCATTATCAACAGCCTCCAGCAGTTGGGATTGTATCCATCGTAATCATGGCTGGTACACTAATTTATGCTTTCACTCAATATAAAAAACAAAACGAAGGCTTTATTTCTCTTTCAGAAGCTTTAAAGACAGGTTTAGGTATTTCATTAATCTCTGGTTTAATTGGGGTAGTCTATTCGCTCATATTAACCAATGTTTTAGATCCAGATACAATTGAAAAAACAATTGATTTTGCATTTGAAAATATGCGCGCAGAAAATCCTGAAATGCCACAAAATGCGATTGATTCCGCAAGAGGAATAGCTGAAAAAATGGCAAGTCCAATGATCGGTTCCGCTATTCAAATTATCGCAGCGCTATTCCTAGGGTTTATAATCTCACTAATAGGGGGACTAATCGTAAAGAAATCAAGACCTGAGTAAACCAAATTTCGTACTTTCGCACGAATGGATAAAGCACTAGACATATCGTTGGTTATCCCCTTGCTTAATGAAAAGGAATCATTAATTCCTTTATATCATTGGATATTAGAAGTTTTTGAGAAAGAGAATTATACTTATGAACTTATATTTATTGATGACGGTAGTATTGACGGGTCCTGGGATGTTATTTCAGAACTCTACAGCAAAGATAAACGAGTAAAGGGAATCAGGTTTATCAAAAATTTCGGCAAATCCCAAGCCCTGCATGCAGGTTTTGAATTTGCAAAAGGGGACTTTATAGTTACTCTTGATGCTGATTTACAGGATTCTCCAGAAGAAATTCCAAAATTAATCGAAACACTAAAAAACAACGATTTTGATATGGTCTCAGGATGGAAAAAGAAACGTTATGACTCTTTTCTTTTCAAAAATTTACCATCAAAATTATTTAACTGGGCTGCTCGAAGAGCGTCGGGTATTCAATTACATGATTTCAATTGTGGACTGAAAGCTTATCGAAAAGCGGTAATCAAAAATATTGACGTATATGGTGAAATGCATCGTTATATTCCTGTCTTAGCTGCACACGAAGGCTTCAAAAATATAGGAGAACAAATCGTAAAACATCAAGCTAGAAAATTTGGGAAAACAAAATTTGGAGCAGATCGGTTTTTTAAAGGCTTTTTAGACTTAATTACACTATGGTTTATTAATCATTTTGGAAAACGACCCATGCATTTCTTTGGATTATGGGGAAGCTTAATGCTGTTATTTGGCCTAGTATTTATATTTTATTTAGGGATTGACAAACTATACCTTAACGTAAACGCTAGACTCATTTCAGAACGCCCTGAATTTTTCTTAGCTCTTACCTTTATGATATTAGGAAGTCAGTTTTTTATTGCAGGCTTTTTAGGAGAAATTTTCTTACGTACTAAAAAATCTAATAAAAGATATATTGTTAGAAATCAAGTAAATAAATAATGACTACAAATCAAAGTGTAAATAAATGGCTGAAAGAGCCTTTTGATATTGAAACACAACAGGAAGTAAAAGCATTGCAAGATGACTTAGAATTGCTTGAAGATGCATTTTATACTTCATTAAGCTTTGGAACAGGAGGTATGCGAGGAATAATGGGAGTTGGAACCAATCGCATAAACAAATATACACTAGGCAAAAATACCCAGGGAATATCTCATTACCTTAAGAAACGTTATCCAGAAGAAACGCTTAAAGCTGTCATTGCTTTTGATTGCAGACACAATAGTCAATATTTAGCAAAAATTGTAGCCGATATTTTTACTGCTAATGGAATTAACGCCTACCTCTTTAGTGATCTACGTCCTACTCCAGAACTTTCTTTTGCCGTAAAATATTTAAATGCTCACTGTGGTATTGTTCTCACAGCATCACATAACCCTCCCAAATACAACGGATATAAAGTTTATGGTAAAGACGGAGGACAATTAGTCGAACCAGAAGATGAGAAAATAATTAATATTATTGAGAAAACACCTTTTGAAAGTATCCTTTTTCAGGGAAATACGGATTTACTTCATATCATAAATAAAAAAATAGATGAAGAATATCAAAACGCTGTTTTGAAAGAAGCAAAAATGCATTCACTCAATAAAGATGATTTCAAAATTATTTTTACTCCAATACATGGAACAGCTATAACTGCCATTCCTCAAGTATTAAAAAAAGCAGGATACAATAAAGTTTATACCGTAAAAGAACAGGCAGAACCAGACGGTGACTTTCCAACAGTAATTTCGCCAAATCCAGAAGAGCCTGATTCCCTTAAAATGGCAGTCGCTTTAGCAAAAAAAATGAAAGCAGATATTGTTATTGGAACAGATCCTGATGCTGATCGAATTGGGATTGTTATTAAGAACACAAACAATCAATGGTGTTATCTTAATGGAAATCAAATTATGATGGTATTAACTGATTACCTTCTTGAAAGGAAAGCAATTCTGAAAGAGCTTTCCCCTGAACATTTTATCGCTACTACAATTGTTTCTTCACCAATAATGAAAAAAATTGCTGATCATTATGGAGTCAAATTCAAAATATCTCTAACTGGTTTTAAATGGATAGCAAAATTAATAAATGATTTTCAAGAATTAAAATTTGTGGGAGGTGGTGAAGAAAGCTTTGGATATTTAGTGGGTGATACAGTTAGAGATAAGGATGCTATTTCTGCTAGTCTACTTGCTTGCGAAATAGGATCTGAAGCAAAAAAAAATAATAGTAGTTTTTATGAGCTTATGGTTAAGTGCTATATGAAGTATGGAGTATTCAAAGAGCATTTAGTTTCCATAACAAAAGAAGGCAAATCTGGTGTTTTTGACATTGCCAAAAAAATGGATGGTTATCGAACTAATCCCCCAAAATCTATTGCAGGCAAATTAATTCATCAAATAGAAGATTATGAGAATAGCACACAATATGATCTCCAAAAAAAATCTAAAAAAAGATTAAAATTACCTAAATCAAACGTTTTAATTCTTGTCTTAGAAGATGGAATTCGGATCTCTCTAAGGCCAAGTGGTACAGAACCAAAAATGAAATTTTATTACAGTCTCAATAAACCTTTCGATACAAGTAAAACTTGGGAAGAACAAGATGAAGAATTACAAAAAAGAATTAATGAATTGGTTAAAGAAACCGCATTATTATGAATAGTTCATTTAGTAAAATACTTCAATTTGGAAAACCTTTTAAGGTTTACGCCTTTTTAAATATGGTTTTCAATACATTTTATGCTCTCTTTAGTGCGCTTTCTTTTGTTTCTTTAATTCCGATGCTTAATGTGCTTTTTAAAACTACCGAAGAACAAACCAAACCCGCAACCTACAAAGGCGTTTTATATCTTCAAGGTTACATAAAAGAGAGCTTGAATTATTATGTGTCATCCAAATTAAATGAAAACATCGAAGAGACTTTGATTTTTGTGATAGGAATAGTAATGTTATTATTTTTTTTAAAAAACATTAGTAATTACTTGGCTCTATATTTTATTGCTTTCTTAAGAAACGGAATTCTTAGAGATCTCCGAAATGCTATTTATTTAAAAATCATAACTCTTCCTATTTCTTATTTTAATGAAAAAAGAAAAGGAGATTTAATGGCTAAAATGACAAGTGATGTTACAGAAATTCAAATTTCATTTTTATCAATTTTAGAACTTTTAGTTAGAGAGCCACTTACTATAATTTTCTCTATTGCCGTAATGCTATTCTTTAGTATTAAGCTCACCCTTTTTGTTATTATTTTTATACCTATTTCAGGTATAATCATCTCAAATATTGGAAAACGCTTAAAAAAACACTCTGCTAGAATTCAAGAAGAGCAAGGTGATTTTTTGTCTATTATTGACGAAACAATAAACGGACAGAAAATTATTAAAACTTTTTCAGCTGGAAAACATTTTGAAAATCGGTTTTTTAAAGCCACAAATCGATTTTACAATTTCTCAAATAAATTTTTACACCGTGCAAGCCTTGCAGGCCCTGCAAGTGAGTTCCTAGGGATCGCAGCCATTGGTTTTCTGCTTTGGTTCGGTGGAAAAATGGTACTTGTAGATGGTATCATCTCAGGAACCACATTTATTGTTTATATGGGTCTTGCATATAATATTTTGACTCCTGCAAAAGCGATTAGCAAAGCGAGTTATAGCATTCAAAAAGGAAATGCGGCTGCAGATCGTATTTTAGAAATACTTAATGCAGAAGATAGGCTTAAAGATGATCCAAGTGCTCACTCAATTGAAACAATTAAGAAGGGAATTATTTTTAATAAAGTAAGTTTTAGCTATGATGAAACTCCTATAATTGAAAATCTTAGTTTGGAAATTAAAAAAGGTCAAATGATTGCCTTAGTAGGTGCATCTGGAAGTGGAAAAACTACCCTCACCTATCTCATTAACCGATTTTATGATATTGATAGTGGGGTTATTTCAATAGATGGTGTGCCTATTAACAAAATCAAAAAAAAAAGCCTTTATAGGCATATTGGAATGGTAACCCAAGAATCTATTTTATTTAATGATAGTATATTAAATAATTTAAAATTAGGTAAACCTGATGCTAGTGATTTAGAAATAAAAGAAGCCGCTAAAGCAGCAAATGCTGATGAATTTATTGAGACTTTACCTCAAGGTTATCAAACTCTTATTGGTGATTCAGGAAACAAACTCTCAGGAGGACAAAAACAAAGATTAACCATTGCACGTGCACTTTTAAAAGATCCAGCAATACTAATTCTTGATGAAGCTACCTCATCTTTAGACACCATAGCAGAACAACAAGTTCAACTTGCTTTAGAGAAACTAATGTTTAATCGGACTTCACTAGTTATTGCTCATCGTCTTTCAACAATCCAAAAAGCAGATATCATCATGGTATTAGAAAAGGGTGGAATTATTGCTCAGGGTACACATAAAGAATTGTTGAAATCTAATAAACAATATAAAAGCTGGGTTAAAATTCAACAAATGGATTAAACTTTTTATATTATTTTTTGTCTATAATTAAAAGCAATCAGAGTGGATACGCAACAATCTTTATTTATTGACTCACTTAGGCAAACTGAAACTAAGGAAGTTGCTTTTAAAAAGTTAGTAAAAGAATATAAAGAACGATTATATTGGCATATTCGCAAACTGGTCTTAGACCATGATGATGCTAATGACGTTGTTCAAAATACATTTGTAAAAGTCCATTTAAACATAAATAAATTCAAGGGAAACAGTACGCTATACACTTGGATGTATCGTATAGCAACAAATGAAGCATTAAATTTTATTAACAGTAAAGCTTCAAAAATGGGCCTTCAAAACCAAGAATGGATTGAATCTAAAGCTAATGTTTTAACTTCAGATCCCTATTTTGATGGAGACAAAGCTTCACTTTTACTACAAAAATCAGTAGCTAGACTCCCTGAAAAACAACGAATTGTTTTTAATATGAAATATTTTGACAATATGAAGTACGAAGCGATTTCAGAAATACTAGAAACCAGTGTAGGTGCATTAAAAGCTTCATACCATCATGCTGTTAAAAAAATAAAAACACAATTAAATGAATGACTTTAACACAAAAAACCCATTTAAGGTTCCTGAAAATTATTTTATAAATTTGAATAAAAATATTTTGAATAATTCTGAAACTTTATTAAAGAATTCGGGATTTAGAGTACCTAAAAATTATTTTAATAAGGTTCAGGAAGAAATTATATCAAATGTTGCTTCTAATAATGATAAAGGGGTTTTAAAAAAAATAATTATTAGTCTTACTGGAATAGCAGCTTCACTATTCCTATTTTTTTCAATTTCATATACAATAAACACTAAACCCGTGATAGAAAATCAATCATTAAATGATTATTTAGAAGCTTATTATATCGAAGATTTAGATGGCTATGAAATGATTTCAATGCTAGAAGATTTAGATGGCTATGAAATACTTAAATTAAAAGGTAAACCCTAAATCATGAAAAAAATAATTCCAATTCTAGTTTTTTTTTTAACTCATCTACTATTTAAACCGGTCTATGCACAAGACTCATCAAAATATAAGGAGTTCAAACAAATGAAATTAAACTTCATATTAAATAATAGTGATTTGACACCAGAAGAGGAGGGTCAGTTTCATTGTATTTTTAATGCCTACAATGATAAATACCACAATGAAGTTTGGCATAAGCAAAGAGCAATGAAAATAAGCATAAAAAACTCCCTAGATAGTTTTTCTGCGGAAAGTGCATCAAAATTTATTAATAAATTTCATGCAGTTGAGAAGTCAGGAGTAACTTTAATTCATAACCGAAATCAAAAATTACTTGAAAAAATTAGACCCAAAGAAGTTTTGAATATTCTTTATCAAGAAGAACGCTTTGATCATAAAATGTTTGATAAAATTCGAAAACATTCCAAAAAGAAAACAAAAAAAAAATAAGAATACCCTGAAACGCTTATTAGGTAAATTGTCTTATTCAGTAACTAAATCATAAACTCTTCATATTCGAATCATGTGACTTTTAATAACTAATATTGCTTCATGAAAATTCATCGAAATTTAGCCCTTGGAATCGTAGAGGGTCTGCAACATATTTTATCTGAAAAATCTACACTCCGTTCAGAATTGTCTCGTTTGCGAACTCAAAATCGGAAATGGGGGTCCAGAGATCGAAAACTCTTGGCGGAAACTATATTAGATTGTGTACGATGGCAAAGAAACTTCGCTTTTATGGGTAAAACAAAGCCCAAAGAAAAAAATTATTATTGGAACCTACTTGGGGTATGGATACTAAAAAATAAATATGAACTGCCTTCTTGGAAAGAGTTTGAAGTCTTTGAAAAATCAATAGATCTCACTCCATTAGACCCTAAATATGTTGACAGAAAAACGATTCAATCTATACCAGGCTGGTTAGACAAAAAAGGTTGTGAGGCTTTTGGTGAAAAAGTCTGGGAAAAAGAAATTTCTGCCTTGAATCAAAAAGCAAAACTTGTTTTACGCGCAAACACACTAAAAACATCTGCAACAGCCCTTCAGTTACAATTGAACAAAGAATTTGAAATTGAGTCAAGTCTCTCTAAAGAAAATCCTGAAGCTTTAATTTTAGATAAGCATCAAAAGTTAGAGCAAACAAAACCATATCAAAAAGGAAGATTTGAAATACAAGATGGAAACTCTCAAAAAGTAGCTCACTGGATTCGACCTGAAAAAGGAATGTTAGTAATAGATGCATGCGCAGGATCAGGAGGAAAATCAATCCACCTAGGAGCTTTGATGGAAAACAAAGGCCGGATTATTGCTTTAGACAATCGCTCTGAAAAGTTAGAGGTTTTAAAAGAACGAGCCAAGCGAAACTCAGTAACTATAATCGAGACAGAATCAGCTGAAAATTCAGTTTTTTTTGAAAATTATCTTAAAAAAGCTGATGCAGTATTAATTGACGCTCCATGCAGTGGACTCGGAGTTCTCAAAAGAAATCCGGCTGCTAAATGGCACATGACTCCCCAGCGAATTGAAGCTATTGAAAAAACTCAACAAGAAATTATACAAAAAAACGCTTTGCTAGTTAAGCCCGGAGGAATACTTGTTTATGCTACTTGTTCTATTTTTCCTTCTGAAAATGAAAATCAAATTGATTTTTTTTTAAAATCAGAAAAAGGAAAACGATTTAAGTTAGAAAAACAAGAGACTTTCTTTGCACATAAAACTGGATTTGATGGCTTTTTTATTGCTAAAATGAGTACTGAAAAAGTGTGAATAAATAAAAATAAACGAATACAAATCGACTAGTCGATAGGCTTAAAATAGATTAATTTTATACAACATTTTTATTGTTTATGATTCTATTTTTCGGACTGCCAAAAATTACAATTTACGCACTGCACCTTTCAAGAGAGCCTTCTTCTAAATCTATTGAAAAATTATCTTGGTTGTTTGATGCCAAATGGATAGATCAGGAATCAATTCAAGGAAACTTTATTGGACCGAGAGCTACGATGATAACTCCGTGGAGCACAAATGCTGTTGAAATTACCCAAAATATGGGAATCACTGATATAGTTAGAATTGAGTCTTTTCAAACTATTAAAAGCAACGATTCTTTTGATCCCATGCTTTTACAAAAATACGAAGGGCTTGATAGTGGTATTTTTGATATTGATTTTCAGCCCGAACCCATCTTTAAAGTTCATGACATTGAAGCCTACAACAAAAAAGAAGGCTTATCCCTAAATACTGAAGAGGTTAATTATCTAAATAATTTAGCCAATGAATTAAATCGTCCTTTGACTGATTCTGAAGTATTTGGATTTTCACAGGTAAATTCAGAACATTGTCGACACAAAATATTTAATGGGACTTTTATCATTGATAATGTGACTAAATCAGATAGTTTATTCCAGCTTATAAAAAAAACAGCTAAAAAAAACCCAAATACCATTATATCTGCCTACAAAGATAATGTAGCATTTATAGAAGGTGATACAATAGAACAATTTGCACCAAGTCAACCCGATGTTCCCAGTAGCTATAAAATAAATAATATAAAAAGTGTTCTTTCTCTAAAAGCAGAAACACATAATTTTCCAACTACAGTTGAGCCGTTCAATGGAGCAGCAACAGGATCAGGAGGTGAGATAAGAGATCGCCTTGCTGGAGGTCAAGGCTCATTACCCTTAGCGGGAACAGCAGTTTATATGACTCCATATTCTAGAGTCACAAAAGAGCGATCATGGGAGAAATCCTTTCCAGAAAGACCTTGGCGCTATCAAACTCCATTAGATATTTTAATCAAAGCATCCAATGGAGTATCTGATTTTGGAAATAAGTTTGGACAACCCTTAATTGCTGGATCTGTTTTAACATTTGAACATAAAGAAAATGATCAACAATGGGGGTATGATAAAGTAATTATGCTAGCAGGTGGAATTGGTATGGGAGTTGCAGATCAGGCGCTTAAAGAAAAACCGTCAAAAGGGGATCTTATAGTTATTTTAGGTGGGGATAACTATCGAATAGGAATGGGTGGTGCTGCTGTATCTTCATCAAATACAGGTTCATTTGACAATAAAATAGAACTAAATGCTATTCAAAGATCTAATCCTGAAATGCAAAAACGTGTAGCAAACACAATTCGAGCTTTGGTTGAAACTTTAAATAACCCTATTGTTTCGATACATGATCATGGAGCGGGTGGTCACCTAAATTGTTTATCTGAATTAGTTGAGGAGACAGGCGGAACTATATACTTAAATAAACTTCCTTTAGGTGACTTAACTCTGTCTTCAAAGGAGATAGTAGGTAATGAATCGCAAGAACGGATGGGGCTAATTATTCAGCCGAAAGACATAGACCTGTTAAAACGAATTTCTGAACGCGAGAGAGCACCAATTTATATAGTTGGGGAAGTAACAAATGACCATCAATTTGTTTTTATTGATAAGACAAACAATAAAAAACCTATTGATCTTAACCTAGATTCTCTTTTTGGTAGCGTACCTAAAACCATAATGATCGATAAGTCTTTTCAAGTTTCTTTTAAAGAAATAAGTTACGAAATTTCTCAATTAAAAGATTATCTAAAGAAAGTGCTTCAATTGGAATCTGTAGCTTGCAAGGATTGGCTAACTAATAAAGTAGATCGCTGTGTTACAGGTAGAGTTGCTCAACAACAAACTGTTGGTCCATTACAACTCCCGTTGAGTAATTGTGGAGTTATTGCTTTAGACTATCAGGGTAAAAAAGGAATTGCGACCTCAATTGGACACGCCCCAATTCAAGCTCTAATTGATCCAGCAAAAGGAAGTTTGCTAGCAATTGCAAAAAGTTTAACAAATATTATTTGGGCACCACTTTCAGAGGGATTAAAATCAGTAAGTCTCTCTGCTAATTGGATGTGGCCCTGTAATAATTCAGGTGAAGATGCAAGACTTTACAGAGCTGTTAAAGCATGTTCAGAATTCGCAATTGATTTGGGAATAAATATTCCCACAGGAAAGGATTCTTTATCAATGAAACAAGAATATGATACCGGAAAAGTAATGGCTCCGGGTACTTTAATCATTTCTGCAGCTGCATCATGTTCAGATATTACTAAGGTGGTTACTCCAAATCTAAAAAAAGAGGGAGGAAATTTATTTTATATCGATTTCTCTCAAGTTAACTTAGAATTGGGTGGTACTTCATTTGCCCAAACTCAAAATAGGATTGGAACCTCTGCAGCAACAATTTCCAATCCGGAATATTTTAAAAAAATATTTAATAAGATTCAACAACTAATCAATGAAAATAAAATAAGTGCTGGACATGATATTGCATCTGGAGGGTTTATAACTAGTTTATTAGAAATGTGTTTTTCTAATACAACAATGGGAATGGATTTAAACTTAAATTCAATAGAATCAAAAGACATTATTACTCTTTTATTTAACGAAAATCCAGGAATTATTATTCAATCTAATTACGATTTAAAAAGTATTCTTGAATTAGAATCTATTTTATGTCACGCGATTGGAACTATTTCAGTAAACGAAGAAATAAATCTAATTTTTCAAGATAAAAAAGTGAATTTTGATATTCCAAAATTCAGAGATATATGGTACAAAACTTCTGCTGCTTTAGATGCTAATCAAACGAAAAATAGATTGGCAGAAGAGCGTTTTAAAAATTATAAAAAGCAGGGATTAGAATACCTTTTTCCAAATGCATTTAGTGGACAATTAAAAACCAATGTTTCTAAACAAAAAATAAAAGCTGCCGTTATCAGAGAACAAGGAAGTAACTCTGAACGTGAAATGGCATATGCCTTACATCTTGCTGGATTTGAAGTCGTTGATGTGCATATGACAGATTTAATTTCTGGTCGTGAAACTCTTGAAAATATTAGATTTATTGCTGCGGTAGGTGGATTTTCAAACTCAGATGTTTTAGGATCTGCCAAAGGCTGGGCTGGATCATTTTTGTATAATCAGAAAGCAAAATCCAGTTTAGAAAAATTTTTTGAACGTGAAGACACTATGTCAATTGGAGTTTGTAATGGATGTCAGCTTTTTGTTACTCTAGGTATTTTAACACCCGAACATGAGAAAAAACCAAAAATGCTTCATAACGATTCAGGGAAATTTGAATGTCATTTTACAGCTGTTGATATTACCATGTCTAGTTCAATTATGCTAAAAAGATTGGAGGGTAGTAGATTAGGAATTTGGGCTGCTCATGGTGAAGGTAAATTTAGTTTCCCTTTAAATAAGGATCAGTACCAAATTCCTGCGACATATCATTTTGATCAATATCCTGCTAATCCAAACGGATCAGACTTTAATGCTGCAATGCTTTGTTCACAAGATGGACGACATCTAGCCATGATGCCTCACATAGAACGATCTACTTTTCCATGGAATTGGGCGTATTATCCTTCAAAAAGAAATGATAAACTAAGCCCGTGGCATATCGGATTTGAGGATGCTTTTGATTGGCTTAATAAAACACAATAAAAAACTTATATTAATACTTATAAAATATTTACTATTTTGCATGTAAATTAATATTATGATACCAACTAGATTATTTGATTTTATTGAATTTCAAGCTGAAAAAAATCCCTTAAAAAAGGCATTTTCAACAAAATATAATGGTGATTGGGAGAGTATTTCCTCTGAGGAATTTTGTAAAAAATCTCGAGTTATTGCTAGGGCTCTAGTAGATTTGGGTATTCAACCTCAAGACAAAATAGCAATGATTTCATCAAACAACAGAACTGAGTGGAGTTTAATTGATACAAGCTTACTAAGTATTGGGGCTGTAAATGTTCCTCTTTATCCTACAATCACTTCTAAAGACTATGAGTATATTTTGAATCATTCTGAAAGTACTTACTGTTTTGTTTCAGATAAAGAGGTTTATGATAAAGTTATCGCTATAAAAGACAAAGTCAAATCTCTAAAAAAAATATATAGCTTTGATCAAATTGAAGGATGTTCACATTGGTCTGAATTACTTGAAAAAGGTTCAAGCATGAATCATGACAGCACTGTAGAGAATTTGAAATCAAAAGTTAAACCTGAAGATTTAGCCACAATAATATACACTTCGGGAACAACTGGAGTTCCCAAAGGAGTTATGTTGAGTCATAACAATGTAGTTTCAAATGTATTGTCTAGCTCTAAAAGGTTACCATTAAATAACGGTCAAGCCTCTGCATTAAGTTTCCTCCCTATTTGTCATATTTTTGAGCGAGTTATTTTATACGTTTATATGTATAATAGTATTTCTGTATATTTTGCAGAATCCATTGAAACAATTTCTGACAATCTAAAAGAAGTGAAACCTAATTTTATGACAGCTGTTCCAAGGCTGTTAGAAAAAGTCTATGATAAGATATATGCCAGAGGTGGCGAACTGTCAGGGATTAAGAAAAGATTATTCTATTGGGCTGTAGATATAGGCTTACAATATGAACCATATGGACAGAATGGTGGATGGTACGAATTCAAATTAAAAATTGCTCAGAAATTAATTCTTTCCAAATGGAAAGAAGCATTAGGAGGTAATTTAGACCTTATTTGTTCAGGAAGTGCTGCACTCCAGCCAAGACTAGCAAGAGTGTTTACAGCAGCAGGAATGACCCTTTCGGAAGGCTATGGACTTACTGAAACCTCACCCGTTATTACAGTAAATGATATGCGTAATAATAACTTTAAGATTGGGTTTGTTGGAACTGTAATTGATGGAGTAACCGTTAAAATAGCAGAGGATGGAGAAATTTTGTGTAAAGGGCCTAATGTAATGATGGGGTATTATAAAGATCCTAAAAAAACAAAAGAAGTAATGTCCGGTGATTATTTTCATACTGGGGATATTGGTATAATTGATTCAGATGGTTTTTTAAAAATTACAGATAGAAAAAAAGAAATGTTTAAAACATCTGGTGGTAAATATATTGCTCCTCAAGTTTTAGAAAATCAAATGAAACAATCACTTTTTATTGATCAAATAATGGTAGTGGGAAGTGGAAGAAAAATGCCAGCAGCACTAATACAACCTAATATTGAATATTCTCTTAATTGGCTAAAAGAAAAAGGAATAACATGCGATAGCCTAGAAGCTGCATGTAAAGAAAATATATTGATTCAAGCTGTTGAAAATGAAGTTCAACAACACAATCAAAATTTTGGTTCTTGGGAACAAATCAAAAAAATCAAACTCACCCCTGAGGAGTGGAGTATAGACGGAGGTCACCTCACTCCTACCATGAAGCTTAAAAGAAAAGTGGTCACAGAAAAATACATCCAGTTAATTGAAGAAATGTATTTATAAAAAATAAATACATGTTTTAATTTTTATAATAATTTTATTATGCATGCATAATATTTTATATATTTGAAAAATGAAAAATCAAACTTTTGATGCTGCATTACGATCAACATGGCAAATGGTTAGTAAGATGTATAATAAAGAAGCACTAAAATTTGATTCGACAATGGCAACAGGCTTTGCTCTTCTTAGTATTGATCCGGATGGCACTCCTTCAACTACACTGGGCCCAAAAATCGGAATCGAACCCACAAGCCTTTCAAGGCTTTTAAATACAATGGAAGATAGAAATTTAGTTTATCGTTCTCAAAACCCTGAAGATGGAAGAAGCGTTTTAATACATCTTACCTCCTTTGGAATTGAAAAAAGAGAAGACTCAAAGTCTGTTGTGCTTCACTTTAATGATATGATAAACCAAAAATTGTCAGATATACAAATTCAACATTTTTTTGAAGTTATTAAATGCATAAAAGAAAATGTTAAAGATTTTGAACACTTTAAACAAACTCTAAAAAATAACTAAACGATGGAATCTAAAGAAAAAATTATAGTTAAAGGTGGTGCCTTTATAATTGATCATGAATCACCTGAAGAGGTTTTTACTCCTGAGGACTTTAATGAGGAACAACTAATGATGCGAGACTCAGTTAAAGAATTTATTGATCGTGAAGTTTGGCCTAAAAAAGAACGTTTTGAAAAAAAGGATTATGC
>CAJWAE010000043.1 GCA_913020075.1 uncultured Flavobacteriaceae bacterium | reverse complement strand
TGTTGAAGGTCATTTCCAATTCCATTAAGAGAATTTATATATTTTTTAGTTTCTGACTTATATTGCATGAAATCATCGTTAGATATAGTGCCATATGCTCTCGAGGCTCCAAGACTGTCTTTGTATATTTCTATATTAACAGTCCCTTGTTCTGCAATAAAAGGAAAGCTTCCTTGCTGTCCATCAATTTGAAGAAAATGAATATTTGGTTCTAAGGACTCAGTATTTAACTTGAAAACACCATCTTTAACTATTAGGGTATCAAGAGTTTTAGGTTGATTGTTTAAGTCAGCAACAACATGTAATAATTGAACATTATTATCAAGATTGGTGGTGCCCTTAATTCTAAGTTTATTGGAATTATTAAGACAACTTGACAAAAGGATACTAAAACCTAGTAATGTAAATATTTTTTTAAACATAATTTTATCTAATATCCGCTAAATTACGTAATTGGATGGAAAACTTATCCTTATTTTAGCTTCAATAAATGTAAATATTCTACATAAATCTTGGTAAACGCTCTAGAAA
Organism: uncultured Flavobacteriaceae bacterium; assembly: GCA_913020075.1. Taxonomy (GTDB): domain Bacteria; phylum Bacteroidota; class Bacteroidia; order Flavobacteriales; family Flavobacteriaceae; genus MS024-2A. The sequence goes on along the minus strand of CAJWAE010000043.1, from coordinate 13,969 downwards.
ATTTAGAAGAAGAACTTGAAGGTACTTTAGAATGGGACGCCTTACATCAATCATTATACGCTACAGATGCATCTGTTTACTATATAAAGCCTTTGGCAGTTGCTTTCCCTAAAAATGTGACTGATATTCAAAAATTAATTGCCTTTGCTCAATTTAATAAAACAAGTTTAATCCCAAGGACAGCTGGAACTTCATTAGCTGGTCAGTGTGTTGGAAAAGGAATCGTTGTTGATGTATCTAAACATTTTACAGATATTTTATATTTGGATAAGCAAAATAGGACCGTAAAAGTTCAGCCTGGAGTCAATCGCGATGCATTGAATGTTTTTCTAGCAAGGCATGGTTTGTTTTTTGGACCAAATACATCAACATCTAAATATTGCATGCTAGGAGGAATGGTTGGAAATAATTCTTCGGGAACTACTTCTATTAAATACGGAGTAACTAGGGATTCTCTTTTATGTATTGAAGCTATTTTATCTGACGGTTCTTTTGTTACTTTTAAAGACTGTACTGAATTAGAGCGTAAAAATAAAATAAAAGAAGATACCTTAGAAGGATATATATACCGTGTTATAGCTGAAGAATTAGTCAAGCCAGAAATAAATAAAAACATACTAAATGATTTCCCAGAAGCAAGTATTCATAGAAGAAATACTGGATATGCTTTAGATGTATTAATTAAACAAAAACCTTTTTCTAAAAAAGGTGATTCCTTCAATATTGCTAAATTACTTGCTGGAAGTGAAGGAACTTTGGCATTTACTACTTCAATAACACTATCCTTAGACTCTTTACCTCCTAAGGAAAATGTAATGTTAGTTGTTCATTTTGAAAGTATTCAAAAAGCTATGCTATCAGTTATTCCGGCGATGGAACACCCCTTGTTTACCTGTGAGTTAATTGATAAAACTATCTTAGACTGCACTAAAGATCATCTTGGATATAAAAAAAACAGGTTTTTCTTAAAAGATGATCCAAAAGCTATACTTCTGTTGGAGTTGCGAAATGATAATATAGATGATCTAAAACTAGCTTTAAGGAAATTAAAAGAAACAATTGAAAGTTCAAATCTGAGTTACGCTAACGTTCCTCTTTGGGGAGAAGAAATTGATTTAGCCAATGAATTGCGAAATGCAGGTCTTGGATTATTAGGTAATATTGTAGGAGACTCAAAAGCAGTTGCCTGTATAGAGGATACAGCTGTTCCTTTAGATAAATTAGCGACTTATATAGAAGAGTTTCAAAAACTAATGAAAACCTTTGATCAAGAAGTTGTCTACTATGCTCATGCTGGAGCTGGTGAATTGCATTTACGGCCAATATTAAATTTAAAATCAAAAAAAGGTATACAAGATTTTAGAGCTATTACTTTAGCTGTGGCATATTTAGTGAAAAAATATAAAGGCTCTTTAAGTGGAGAACACGGTGATGGCATTGTTCGCTCTGAATTTATTCCTATTGTTTTAGGTGAGGCTAATTATGATCTTATAAAAAAAATAAAAAAAAGTTTTGACCCTAATAATATTTTTAATCCTGGAAAAATTGTGGATGCATTACCTATGGACCAAAATCTTAGAACTCACAAGTCGAAAACACCTGCTTTTGATACTATTTTTGATTTTTCTGAAGACCAAGGTATATTAAGATCATCTGAGAAATGTAATGGTGCAGGTAAATGTCTTTCTGTCGAACCTTCTGGAACAATGTGTCCTAGCTATCGTGCAACAAGAGATGAAAAACATAATACTCGTGGACGTGCCAATGTACTTAGAGACGTTTTAAATCGAAATAAAACTCCTAATGCTTTTGATAGCAAAGAACTTAAAGAAGTCTTCGATTTATGCCTTAGTTGTAAGGCTTGTGCAACAGAATGCCCTAGTAGTGTTGACGTTGCTACTTTTAAGGCAGAGTTCTTATATCAATACAAAAAAACACATGGTGTAAGACTTCGTGATAGACTATTCGCTTTTAATGGATATTTAAATAAAAAAACTCAACCATTAAGGTTTTTCCAAAATTTATTATTTCAGTCTTCATTAATCAGTAGATTATTAAAAAAAATATTGGGTATTTCATCCAAAAGGAGTATACCAATTATACACAAATCACTCTACAAAACACTAGTCAATAAACCATTAAATAAACCTTTAAAGACGGTTTACCTTTATTTAGATGAATTCACCAATTATCTAGATAATTCAATTGGGAATGATACTTTAATGTTATTAAATGAGCTGAACTATAATGTGAAATTACTGCCTCCCTCTGAAAGTGGAAGAGCATATATTTCAAAGGGGTTTTTAGAAGAAGCGAAGGCCTGTGCAGAACATAATATTGATTTATATTCTTCTAAAATTTCCGAAGAAACTCCTCTTATAGGAATTGAACCTTCCGCCATTTATACTTTTGTAGATGAATATCCTAAAATTTCTAATCAAAAAGAAAAGGCGAAAGCTTTAGCTAAAAATTGTTTTTTAATTGACTCTTTTTTGGCAAATGAAGTAAAGAAAGGAAATATATCTAAAGATCAATTTCATAACGAAAATAAACAAATAAAAATTCATTCGCACTGTTATCAAAAAGCATTAGGAACTCCCGCAGACACTTTTACAATCCTTAATCTTCCTCTAAACTATAATGTTCGAATGCTTAATACAGGTTGTTGCGGAATGGCAGGATCTTTTGGATATGAAACTGAACATTATAAAACAAGTCAACAAGTAGGAGAGGAGCGACTATTCCCATCAGTCAGAAGCTGTAATCCTGAAACTCTTATTGCTGCTAATGGAACAAGTTGTCGTCATCAGATCTATGACGGTACTTCACGACAAGCATCTCATCCAGTCACACTACTTAAAAACGCAATAATCAAGACCTCTATCGATTAAGCTTTCTAAAGATTGACGTATATTTATGCTTTGATAGATCAACAATTATGTCAGGCAATACTTTTGGAAAAATATTTCAACTTACAAGTTTTGGAGAATCTCATGGCTTAGCAATAGGAGGTGTAATAGATGGATGTCCTGCTGGAATAAATCTAGACTTAGATTCTATTCAACTTGAATTAAATCGAAGAAAACCTGGACAATCAGCTATTGTTACTCAACGTAAAGAATCTGATGAAGTGATATTTTATTCAGGCATCTTTGAAGGAAAAACAACTGGTACTCCTATTGGATTTGCCATACATAATACAAATCAAAAATCGAATGATTATTCACATATTAAAGACAGTTATCGTCCATCTCATGCGGATTATGTCTATGATGAAAAGTATGGTATTAGAGATTATAGAGGAGGAGGTCGAAGTTCTGCAAGAGAAACAGCAAGTAGAGTGGTTGCTGGTGCAATTGCAAAACAGTTTTTGGCTAAAGTAAGTATTAACGCCTACGTGTCCGGAGTTGGCCCTCTTCAACTCGAAATGGACCCATCTGAAATTGATTTAAGTAAAATTGAAATGAATCCAGTTCGCTGTCCAGATTTGAAAATGGCTGCTAAAATGGAAAAATACATTAAACAGATAAGAAAGGAGGGCGACACAGTTGGCGGAATTATAACTTGTATAATTAAAAATGCTCCTTTAGGCTTGGGAGAACCTGTATTTGAGAAACTTCATTCTGAAATAGGAAAAGCAATGTTATCCATTAATGCAGTTAAAGGGTTTGAATATGGAAGCGGTTTTTCTGGTACACATACTAAAGGAAGCGAACACAACGATTTATTCAATACTGATGGAAGTACTCAAACAAATCGATCAGGTGGAATTCAAGGAGGTATATCAAACGGAATGGATATTTACTTTAGAGTAGCTTTTAAGCCAGTGGCAACTATTATGCAAAATCAAGAAACAATTAATACTAATGGAGAAAAAGTCAATATGCAAGGAAAAGGAAGACATGATCCATGTGTAGTTCCAAGAGCTGTTCCTATTGTTGAGGCAATGACAGCATTAGTTTTGGCTGATTTTTTACTTATTAAAAGAACAAATAAATTATAAAATTTAATGAAAAAAATCGCATTACACTGGAAGATTTTAATTGGGATGGCATTAGGAGTTGTTTTTGGGGTAGTTCTTTCCTTGATACCTAACGGAGGGGTTTTCGCAGCAGATTACATAAAGCCTTTTGGAACAATTTTCATCAATTTATTAAAGTTAATTGCAGTTCCATTGATTTTAGCATCACTCATCAAAGGTATTTCTGATTTAAAGGATATTTCTAAATTGTCCAAGATGGGGGGAAGAACAATAGTTACATACCTTTTAACCACCCTTACCGCGGTAACAATTGGTTTGATTTTGGTTAACGTTATCCAACCTGGTAAATCCATAAGTGTTGAAACACGAGAAGAGCTGGTTTTGGCTTATGCTTCTGACACTCAAGAAAAGCAAGCTGCTGCGGCAAAACAAAATGAATCTGGTCCATTACAACCACTAGTTGAATTAGTCCCTTCAAATATTTTTGCTGCTGCATCGAGCAATAAGAACATGTTACAAATCATATTTTTTTCTTTGATTTTTGGAGTTGCTATGATTTTGATTCCAGAAAAAAAAGCAAAGCCTGTTAAAAAATTCTTTGATTCATTTAATGATGTAATTCTTAAACTCATTGATTTAATTATGCAAATAGCACCTTACGGTGTTTTTGCCTTATTAGCTGCTTTGGTAGTAGAGGCTCCAAGCTTAGAGCTTTTTAAAGCTTTAGCTCTATATGCATTTACATTACTTTTGGCATTAGGTATAATGATTTGTGTATATATTTTACTCGTGCGCTTTTTTACTGGAAAAAATGCTTCATTTTTCATGAAAGGAATCGCCCCAGCTCAATTGCTTGCATTTTCTACTAGTTCAAGTGCAGCTACACTTCCTGTCACAATGGAATGCGTAGAAGTTAATTTAGGTGTAGATGAGGAAGTTGCAAGCTTTGTTTTGCCTATTGGCGCCACAATAAATATGGATGGTACATCAGTTTACCAAGGAGTAGCTGCTGTATTTATAGCTCAAGCATTTGGTCTCGATTTAAGTCTTAGTGCTCAATTAGGTATTGTGTTTACAGCAACTTTAGCTTCAATTGGCACTGCAGCTGTACCTAGTGCTGGAATAGTAATGTTGGTAATCGTTTTAGCACAAGCTGGAATACCCGAAGCTGGTTTAGCTCTAATTTTTGCTATTGACAGACCTTTGGATATGTGTCGAACAATTGTAAATGTGACTGGTGATGCAGCTGTTTCTATGATTGTAGGTAAATCAATCGAGAAGTTAAAAGATTAAAAAAATCATCTTATTAGCGGCTATATAAATAAATCAATAACAATTATTGATAAAATTTATGTGCGAACTTAATAGGAGGGAGAGTACAGGTCTCTTCTTTTTTAAAAACCTTATATCGAAGCTTTGCAATCAGCCGGTAAATAGCATTTGTAAAATTAGCCGGAAGTATTGAAAATATTAGAAAAATTTTAATCCATCCTTTTATTTCTCTTAAAATGATAAAGACAGCTTTAGCTTCAACTTCATATATACTGACTTGATCCCAAACAATAATTGAATCATAGGTGTTTTTATTTAAATTTTGTTGATTGTAAAAGCTTTTAGCATAAGAGCTTTCAAGGTTTGTAAATCGAATTCTGTCCTTCTTATCCCATTTACATATTTGATGTACCCAAAAATTACACCATACACAGTGTCCGTCATATAAAATAATTAAGTTTTTCATTTCCTCTTTTTTTCTAATTCCACAAATTCAAGAAGGTCTAAGCTTATTTGGGTAGTGAAGGTTCCGTAATTTACAAACGCTTTATTTTTTTCAATAATATCTATACTTCCTATCGACCGACCATCAAACATTCTGACACGATCTCCAACTTTGAGAAGTATTTTAGGAGATTGAATGATTTTTGACTTATTATTTGTCTTTTTTTTGTCTTTTCGAACTTTAATTAATTCATTTTGAACATTTTTCTCTGTCTTCTTTTTTTTATCATTTTCTTTTTTTGCTAAAGTTGCCGTTTTTCGTTTACGTTTTGAATTTTCTGTTTCAATTGCTTTTAAAAGCTCTGCAATTAAAGGTCGTTTTTTATTATTTTGAAAAAATCGTTCAGCTATGTCATTTATCTTGTTTCCTAAAACTATCATTCTCTGATTATGATCGAACAATTCTTGATAGCTTATTAGTTTATTTTTTATTTTTAAATTCATTTCCTCCATACGCTCACCCTCTAAAGCAGCTTTACTTTCTTTTTCTTTGAGCGATTGGCCAGTTTTTATCATCTGAGAACGTTCTTTTTGTAGTTTAGCAATAGTTGCATCAAAGCGCACTTTACTTCGTTCTATTTTCTTTTTTGCTCGGTTTATTAGATTAAAAGGTAGTCCATTTTTTTGTGCTACTTCAAAAGTGAATGAGCTTCCAGCTTCACCCATAATCAGTTTAAAAACAGGTTCTAATGTTTTATTATCAAATTGCATATTTGCATTTACCATTGCAGGTAATTCATTGGCTAATACTTTCAAGTTTGAATAGTGAGTTGTAATTAATCCAAAAGCTTTTCGCTCATAAAAATCCTCTAACATTACTTCAGCTAGTGCTCCTCCTAATTCAGGATCAGAGCCGGTACCGAACTCATCGATCAAAAAAAGTGTTTTTGCATTACATTTCCTTAAAAAATATTTCATATTCTTCAATCTATAGGAATAGGTACTTAGATGATTTTCAATTGATTGATTATCTCCAATATCCGTTAATATTTGCTCAAACAGAAACGCATTACTTCTCTCATGTACAGGTATTAACATTCCAGTTTGAAGCATTAATTGCAATAACCCCATTGTTTTTAATGTAATGCTTTTTCCACCTGCATTAGGTCCTGAAATGACAACAATACGTTTTTTTGAATTTAAGAATATATCTTGGGGGTAGGTTATTTTATCCTCTAATCGATGGGATTGTAAAAGCAGAGGGTGATATGCTTTTTTATAATCAATTTGTTGAAGTTCTTGATTTATTATTGGTAGAAGTGCGTTAATTTCTTGTGCATATCTAGCTTTTGCAAACACTACATCCATATTTAGCAAAAAAACTTGTTGTATTTCTAAATAGGGGAGATAAGGACGAAAAAAATCTGTTAGTTGGCTTAAAATCTTTTTAATCTCTTCACTTTCCTCAAACTGCAGGTTTTGTAGTTCCCTAGATTGAACATTAGTCACTTCTGGCTCAATAAAAACGATACTTCCTGTTTTTGAACTTCCCATGATAGATCCCTTCACTTTTCTTCGATGCATTGCCTTAACAGCGAGAACTCTTCTATTATCGATAACAGATTCACGAATGTCGTCTAAGTAGCCTGCAGATTGATATTGGCTCAAAGATTTATTAAAGCTACTACTTAACTTACCTCGTAATTGTTGTATTTGTTTACGAATAATTAATAAAGATTCTGAGGCATTGTCTCTTACTTCACCAAAACGATCAATGACACTATCTACATTCTTTTTAATTATTTTTTCAACATGTAAGCCCTCTGTTATTATAAATAGTGAGGGGTAATAGGCTTTAAATTTTGTAAGGAATTGGATTAAATTATTTGTAGTTTCTGTATTTCCTGAAATAACTCTAAAAGCACTAATTTCTAATACGCTATTTTCAATTTTTAATAATGGGAAAACAGCAGAAAGATCTTCAAAGCCATGGTTTGGAATTCTATTTTCGTTGTCAAAGGATGACCTATATTCATAAACAGCCTGTAGATCACCAATAACTTGTTTTACATCCGTTTTAGGTAATAAAGATAAACAAGATTCTTTTCCCAGGGAAGTAATTGCAAAACTTGAACAATGCGTAAGCACATCGAAATACTCTAAATCTTCAAGTGTTTTTTTAGGAATTCCTGCCATTTATTTTTTTTAACTTAGCTCACAAAAGTAATCAATTCATGCCTCTGAATATACATCGTAGTTGGGAAAAGCATTTAAAAAATGAATTTGAAAGTATCTATTTTCAGAAATTAGTTAAATGTTACAAAAAAGAATACCTAAATTCTAAATGTTACCCACCTCAAAATTTAATTTTCAATGCTTTTAATCAATGTTACTTTGATGATATTAAAGTCGTCTTGCTTGGTCAAGATCCTTATCACTCAGAAGGACAAGCAAATGGATTGAGTTTTTCTGTTTCTGAAGGACTTCCTCATCCCCCTTCTTTGATAAATATTTTTAAAGAAATCGAAAACGACCTTGGTATTCCTTATCCAAAAAATGGTTCTCTGACTCGCTGGTCTAGTCAAGGGGCTCTACTTCTAAACTCAACTTTGACCGTTAGGGAAAATGAAGCAGGAAGTCATCAAAAAATGGGATGGGAAGTTTTTACAGATAAGGTGATTCAAAAATTATCTAAAGAAAAAAAGCATCTTGTATTTTTTCTTTGGGGAGGATATGCCAAACGAAAAATTAAAATTATTGATTCATCTAAACATTTGATTTTAAGTTCAGGACATCCATCTCCTTTAAGTGCTAATAGAGGCTTTTGGTTTGGCAATAAACACTTTAGTCAGTGTAATAATTTTCTTAAATTCAATGGATATAAAGCTATAGATTGGTAGTTTTAAGCATACAGAGTTTATAGATCATTAATATTTAACCCCCAATTCGTTTTACATTATGCCCCATCTGATTGATGATTTTCATCAATTGGTCTCGATAATTACCCTGTATAATAATTTCATCATTTTTTACAGTACCACCAACACCAATACTTTGTTTTAATATTTTTGATAAATTTTTTAATTCTTGTGCGCTTCCTTTAAATCCTTTAATCAATGTAACTGTCTTCCCTCCACGAGCTTTATTACTAAAATGGGCTTCTAAGTTTTGCCTGACAAACGATTGTTCATTTTCAGAAATCAGCTCTGGATCTGGAGCGAGATTTTTAAAATGAAAATTTGACAACGCCTCTAGGCTGTTTAATTTCTTCAATATTTTTTTCTTTATTAATTCAAAATTACTTAATTTAGAGTATACTGTAAAGATTATGCGTTATCTAATTTCAATTTTTCTTATCAGCTCACTGGTTATGGCTCAAGATTCATTTTCTTTTAAAAACATACCGCCATCTCCCGATATTTATTTAGGTGGAAATATAATTTCTAAATCTATTCAAGGATTAGGTTTTCGTTATTATTGGGCAACTGAAGGCTTAAGATCAGAGGACTTAAGTTATCGTCCATCTGAAGGAGCTAATTCCTTAAACGAAACACTAGAGCATTTATATGGGCTTTGTGAAGTAATTAATAATTCAGCTTTAAACATAGCCTCCAAAAGACCGTTAAAACATATTCCTCAGGACTTTAATATTTTACGACAAGAGACATTGAAGCTTATTGAATCAGCCAGTAAGTTATTCGAAGATAAGAACCAAAAAGAGCTTCAAAAACTTAGAGTTATTTTTGATAGAGGAGGTAAGTATACTGAATTTCCAATTTGGAACTTGATTAATGGTCCTTTGGCAGATGCAATTTACCACACAGGTCAAGTGGTTAGTTTTAGAAGAACATCAGGGAATCCAATTTCTAAGGGTGTCAATGTCTTTTTAGGTAAAAAACAATAGAGATTTAATTTTTAATTTTCTCGGTTTTCAAAATCTTCCTTTTTCTTTTCTTCTACTCTTTTACAAATCAAGTAGACTAAAAAACCTAAACCAAATGAGAATAAGATAGGTTGCATGCTACTTTACTGTTACGGCTGTTCCATAGGCAAGAATCTCAGAACACCCTTGCATAACCATTGAGGTTGTTAAGCGAACATTAACTATTGCATTTGCTCCCATAAGCTCAGCATCTTCTATCATTCTTTTAAGGGCTTGTTCTCTTGAATCTGCTTGTAATTTCGTGTATTCACTTATTTCTCCTCCAATTAAATTTTTTAATCCTGCAAAAATATCATGACCTACATTACGCGCTCTTACTGTGCTTCCTCTTGCAATTCCAAATGTCTCTGTAATAGTTTTGTTTGTAATACTAGGTGTATTTACTAAAATCATAATTTAATTATTAAAAAGAGTTTTATCTATTGATGGGAATAACTTTAATGCATTTTTATTATATAATTTTTTCAAAATTGAATCGGGTAGTGCTAATCCATACATTTTCCAGTGCGCATGTCGTTTTCTGTAATAATCAAAATACTCATCATCCGTTTCTAGTACTCTAAAATAGGTGGAATATTCACTCACATTGTAACTATCTTTTCCAAAAAGAATTCTGTCTTGATAATCTACAAAAAACTTTCTAGCCCTTTTGGGTTGGCGACCCAATTCAGCTAAAACAGCACCAATTTCAGTCATTACATTAGGATAGGTATCTAGATGCATACTTAAACGATCGAGATCATTTCCCATCCAACCTAAATGCGCATTGATGAAAATTGTATTTGGATTTTTAAGAAATATATCGTGTTGCTCTGCAAGAACTTCTTCGAAGGAAGGGTTATTAGATGGATCACGATAACGATTTGGCTTTTGACGAAGCTCCAACCACCTCTCGTTAAATTTGTCTTTTGGATTCCAAAAAGAGGCAGGTTCTCCAGTGTGAATTAAAACTGGTATGCCGTTATCACCACATGCCTTCCAAATTGGATCCAAACGAGGATCATTTACGGAAATTCTCTCACCTTTATTGTCTTTACTTGTAAGTCCTAATGATTTGTATACCTTAAGACCAATTACTCCAGCAGAAATAGCAGAATCTATTAAAGAAATCTGGTTCTTTACAAAATCAATGTCATCAATTGCTTCAAAATCAATATTTAAAAATAACCCAAAACGAGTAGGAGCATTTTTATTTATATTCTCAAGAGATTTTCTTAAATACAAACCCCTAAAACCACTTAAATTTATCATAAAACCCATATTCATCTCATCCATTTCTGCAACCAATTTGGACAGATTTTTTATAGGCATATCAAATTGATGATTATGAACATCAATAAATGGAAATTTTGAATGGCTTATTTTTTTTTCATTAATAACAAGGGTAGACCTTGGACTGTATTCTTCAATATCCATGAGATTATTCTTTTCTTGAACCTTATCAATGCAATAATAGGTTAGGCCTCCAATAAATAATATGAAAAAAGTTATTTTAAAAACTAGCCAAAGAAAACTAAAGAATTTTCTCATTAATTTATTGGAATTAAGACTTGAGTATTATCCCATCGTATTCTCATTTCAGTTTGATCATCATCAACAGTGAAATCGATAGTAAGTTGCTCTAAGGAATTAATAACTTGCGTAGATAAAATATTAATTGAAAAGAGATCTTTTTTGTGATCAGGCTCAAAATATCCAAAGGCACCAGCCTCACTATTTATGGATATTTTCCAGTAATTTTTGTAAGGTGTGGCATACATTCTATATTTTCCTGATTCTAGTTCACGTTTTGCAAATGTAATTGACTCGTTGATTTGTATAGTTGTAGCTAAATTAGCCCCAAGCCTCCAATATTGACCATAAGGAACTAAAGCACCCTCTAAGGAGTCTCCAAATATTAATCTTTCTTTTTTATATGGACGACTGTAATCAACTGATATTATTATTGATCCTTTGTTAAATTCCGTGTTATCTCTTGGACTTTTTGGATTTAAATATGATATGTACATAGTTCCCAAAATTATAGCAACTAGAGCTATCCCAATAATCTTTAATACTGTTGATGATTTCATTATTATGTAATTTTATAATGTTTTTTGCAATCTACATATTATTTTGAAGGGGATAGAATAATAATATAGTATTAACTCTATTTTACATAACATAAATTATCACTCAATTTATATTTTTAAAATATTATTTAAAAGTGAGTATTTACTAATAAAAAAAATGCTACAAATTAAATTTTCGTAATATGTTTTCAAAAACAGGGAAAGTTTTAGCGGCACCAAGCATTAAAACAGAAGAAATAATACCGTCTAGAATCAAAAAGAAAGTTTGAGCTTCTGCATCTGAATCCTCATGAATTAGATTTTTAAAAACTTTTTTAATCTTTTCTTTTATTGGTAGCATTGATTTCTGAAAAAAATCATCTCTATACCATTGTTGACTATAGATCATACGCCATAAAGAAAACTGTTCTCCCTTTAATTGAAAAGGAATTGACAATACTTGTTTAAGAAAGACCTTAGGATGCTCTAATTCTAATATGGGCTTAAAAAGAATATTGTTTAAAAAATCATTCTTTTCTACTAGCGCCTGAAAAAGGCCTTCTTTATTTATAAAGTGTCTAAAAATCAAACCTTCAGAAACTCCAGCAGTATTTGAAATATCACGTGTTGTCGTTGCACTAAATCCTTTTGTGGAAAACAATTCTAAAGCTGCTTCTAATATTAATGTTTTTTTTGATGTCATTAGTGATTAATTACTCAATTAAAGTACAAAATATTTTCTTTAACTTTCTGTTTACAACAGATCTAATAATTTAAATCATTATAAATTTAAGATTTGTATTTTTACAAAAAAAAGAATGAACAATCGTTCTAACGATTTAATCCAAATTCGACCTGAGATAAAAAAAACTTTAAGCTTTAAAAAAACGAGTAAGATAGAGCTCTTTCAAAACACAACCCTCCGCCCTATTTTAAAATTACAAAATTTATTATTAATTGAAGCTTTTCGGAATTACATCAATATACACAAAGGAGTCTTTTATAGCTTAGGTATTGATAATCGTTTGAATTACATCGAAAACGCACTACTTAAAAATCAAAAATTTCAAAATTCAATCAAAGGAATGATCATTGGTCATTTTACAATAGAGGAATACCAAAGGTTTAATCAAGATTCTTCCGAACTCAATAAACGCATTATGAGTTTAGTGATTAGTCGACTTAAAGACCAAGAACAACTGTTTAAGAAAAATCCATGATTTATGGAACATCCGATTAGTTAAACATCCATGCCTTTCGTAATGAAATTTCGTCAGCAGATGCACTAGAATTTTCTACTATTCCAATTACAAAAGCACTTGGTACTCCAACTTTTCCTTTTAGAGTCATTTCTTTTTCATCTCGTTTTATAGTGATGGTTATTTCCTTATCGGCATCCCACATTAAGCTATTTGTTAAAATGGCATTAATAGCTTCATTATTTTCTTTTTTGATTTCAGGAAAAACTTTACCATCTAAACCAACTAACATATCTCCTTCTTTAATACCTATGGATATCAAAGATGAGTTCAAACCAGTAACAAACAGTTTATCAATACCCTCAGAATAAGTTTGAGGTTTGAAAAAGAGATCAGTATTATTCTGAAATATAATACCTCTTAAAGGAGCTTCAATTTCACCCATGGTAAGTCCAACTTTAGTGAAATATTTGTTGTAGTCTATCGGAGTAGTTCCTTCAACATGTTTTTTAAAGAAATTATCAATTTCAGGATACGTTATAGCTACAATTTCATCAATTAAAGTATCATCTTTAAATGGTTTTTCTGTACCATACTTTTTTGCTAAATTTTTCATTACCCATAAAATTCCTTTTTTGCCAAGACTTTGTTCACGCAAGAGTATATCTAAGCACATATTAATTAAAGCTCCTTTTTGATAAACGTTTCCATAATTAGCTTGATAGGGCTCATCGACAATTCCAGCACTCATTTCGGTAAAAGACATTTTGTCATTATAACGCTCTGAATAGTCAACCTTTTCTTTTAATCTTGAATAAAAATCAGGAGCATCAATTAACCCTTGATTTATTTGAAATAAATTAGCAAAATATTCAGTAGTGCCCTCGTACATCCACAAATGTTTCGACATTACTGGAGTATTATATTCAAAATTGTGAATTTCTTCAGAATGAATATTAAGGGGTGTTAATGTGTGAAAAAACTCATGAGAAACAACATCAATCAAACTTTTAGTTAGCTCTTTAGGCTCCATCTGATCCACAAAAACGACAGTAGTTGAAGTATGGTGCTCTAGAGC
>CAJWAE010000042.1 GCA_913020075.1 uncultured Flavobacteriaceae bacterium | reverse complement strand
AGGATTCCATGTCCATATCTGATCCACCTAATAAAGATAATTCCCCAGCATGTTTTTCGTCTTTTGCATAACCATGATCTACCATTTCTCTTATGGAACCCCAATCAGAGACAATAAAACCATCAAAGCCCCATTCTCCTTTCAAGATTTCTCTTTGAAGAAACGAGTCTGCAGTTGCTGGAATTCCATTTAAATCATTAAAAGAATTCATAAAGGTTTTTACCCCAGCTTCTTTCGCTGCTTTAAAAGGAGGTAATACCATATTGTGAAGAGTGTTTAATCCAATATCAACAGTATTATATTCTTTACCAGCTTCAACAAAGCCATAGGCTGCAAAATGTTTTGCGGTAGCTGCAATTGTATAAGGTGACGCTAAATTTTTTCCTTGAAAACCTCGAACCCTTGCAGCAGCAATCAGACTGCCTAGGTAAGGATCTTCTCCAGCACCTTCCATAACACGGCCCCATCTAGCATCTCGATTAATATCAACCATAGGAGCAAAAGTCCAGTTTATACCAGCTACTGCGGCTTCTTTAGCTCCAAGAATAGCTGAAAGCTCAATAGCATCTATATCCCAGCTTGCAGCTTCAGCAAGTGGAATTGGACTAATTGTTTTATATCCATGTATCAAATCAAAACCAATAATCAAAGGAATACCAAGACGAGATTTTTCAACTGCTATTTTTTGTACGGCCCTTACTTCTTCAGCACCTCTAACATTTAAAATTGAACCTACCCAGCCTTTAGCCAAATGATCATATTTTTCTTTTTCATCTCCGCCTTTAGGCAAGGGACCTGTAAAATTCATAAATCCATTATATTGATTCATTTGACCAATTTTTTCTTTTAAAGTCATTTTGGAAAGTAATTGAGTTACTTTTTGATCAATATCTTTTTGTGCAGACAAATTAGTAGATATCAATAAGGAAAGAATAGTAAGGAAAAATTTTAATTTCATGTTAATCTGATTTTTTGATTCGATCGAAAAGTATCTAATATATTATTGAAAAGTCAATGTACAGTTCAAATTTAAATTCCTCTATTAGTAAGTTAATTTGAACTAGTTCTTATTAGTTTGTTTTTAAAACTCTTTGAATAAGTTCTTTAGTAAATTTAATACCTTGATTTCTTGAAATTTTATTTCCAAAAAATTCTACTCCAGCAAATTCTAGATTAGGTGCTTTTTTAAGAATTTCAAACATCCTCTTATAGTCAACTGTGGTTTCTTCTCCATCTGTAGTAAATTGATTTGATTTAGCACTTATAGCTCTTATATACGGAGCTAATAACTCAATTCCTTTGTAAGGGTCAGGATAAAATTTGTCAGGATTTCTTTCTAAGGTCCAATTGGTAAAATCACCAAGAATACCAACATTTTTTAAATTAACCTCTTCCATAAGTGCAATCATCCATTCTGGATCAGAAGAATATCCGTTGTGATTTTCGATAAGTAAATCTAGTCCTTTTGATGCTGCGTATTCTGCCAGTTCATTTACTCCTTCAATAGCATATTTTAATTTTTCTTCGCGGGGAATACTTATATGTTGTCCGCAAACATTTCGTACATATTTACATCCTAATGATGCAGCTACATCAACCCAATAACGATAAGTTTCTAATGCTTTTTTACGAATATTTAAATTAGCATCACCAATGTCTCCTATTCCTCCTGTTAAAAAAACAGCACTTTTAACACCTGCCATTTTACAATTTTCATTCATTATTCTCAAATGATTTTCATTGAGGTTGGGTGGGAAATGAAACATTTCGTGATCTATATAATTAAAGCCTAAAGAACTAGCAACAGCGGGATAATCAAAAACATCGATTCCTTTAGGATCTTTTTCCCCGTAACCAGTTCTCATTAATGACCACGGAGTGATTGAAATTTTAATATTTGACAAGTTTTCTAAAAATATTGAAGAAAAACTAGAAAGACAAGTAATTCCGATAGTTCCAAGAGTTGAGTTTTGCAAAAAGTTTCTTCTTTTCATAGGCTTTAATATTATAGAGGTTATGAATTAAAATAGATTTTCTAATACTTATAACAAACGGATATTAGTATCTAGCCAATCCATTCGATTTAAAATCCAATCTTTAAAATAATTTATTTCAATTGAATATGAACCACCTATAAAAGAATTAGGCCAAATATATTTCCTTAAAATAAGCCATTGAGAGAAATTTTTATAACTAGCATTACTTGAATTTAATTTTTCTTCAAGAATTTCTACTTGGCTAAGTATCGTCTGGGTTGCTAAAATATCATTTCTTAATTCATTCCATCTAGTTTTAAGTGCAATTACAAATCTAGGATCGTCTAAAAAACGATTCCACCAAAATGGAACTTGCATACTATCGTTAGGGCAAACGTTATTAAACTGATAAGCCCAGCCAAAAGCAGACGCCCCATCACAATAGTCAACGTTTCCAAAAGCAATATTAAAATCCCAAATAGGTCCCATTTTTAATTTTTCTCCTTTGTCTTTATGCATATAAGTACTAATGCGATAACCGTCAGGATTTTTTGAGAGTTCATTCAAAATAAAAAAATCAATAAAAGTATTAATATCAATAAATTTTTGATAACCATTTTCAACTGAGGTAAATTCATCAGAAAAAAGTGCAGTTTCAAAGTTGTTAATATAGTTTTGAATGTATTTTTTTTGCGAATCAGTAATGTTATTTGACTTAGGATATTCATATAGAAATGAAATATTTTTATATGATTCAAATTCTCCACGTGGACTATATTGAGATCTAAAGGCAATATCTTCATTTAATTCACCTCCATCTCCTGTGGTTTTATCGATTTTCAAAATATACCCTCCTGAAATATTTTCCTCTTTATTTTTACTAATATCCACACGATTTTTATCACGTTTAATTTTCTCCATTAAAACATAAGTCCCCATAAAAACATCGTTGATTTCTAATTCATAAAAATCTGTTCGAGAGGCATATCGGCCCATATTATTTGATAACTGGTAAATTAATACATTTCTCATTAATGTTTTGTCACTGTATGGCCCATAAAGAATCCAATCTTCTTCTTTAGGAAATCCTGCTAATTCCGTATTTAAATCTTCATTGTTTTCGTTCCAAGTTTCAAATCCATATGATTTTTTTTCAAACATTTGAGAACTAGAGCCTCTTATTTCAATTCCAATAAGATGTTCTTCTATAACTTCTTTATTAGCTTCAATCTTAAGAGAAGCACTTATTTTAGGTTCATCTTTAATTTCTTTACCTCTAGTATTAATTTTAATTAAAGGAAGAGGAGTGCCTTGAAACCCCCCTAGAGTCTGATTTTTTTCAAGTTTTGAATCAGATTTTGAACAACTCAAAAGTAAAAGGATAATTAATAGTGGTAATAACCAGTATCGCATATTTGTAGTAATTTTAAAACACTAATTTAATTAAATTTAAAATATGTTTTATTCAACATTACCATTTATTATCATTTATGTTTTAATGATAATAAATTTCAAGCCAGACTTGAATATTTTATCCTATAATATTCGATATAATAGCCCGAATGATGGAATAAATCAATGGGATTTTAGGAAAGAGACTATAGTGAATTATCTCAAAAAGAATAATCCAGATGTGATAGGTATGCAGGAGGTTTTAAATGATCAATTAGTTTATTTAACAGATGAACTTTCAGATTATTTCTTCGTTGGAGTAGGTCGAGAAGATGGTAAAAAAAAAGGAGAATACACACCAATTTTATTCAATAAAAAAACATTAGAGTTACAGGAAAGTAATACGTTTTGGCTTTCAGAAACACCAAATAAAATATCTGTAGGGTGGGATGCTGCCTTGGAAAGAATTTGCACCTATGCTCGATTTAAGCATATCAAAACTGGAAAGCAATTTTGGGTCTTTAATACTCATTTTGATCATATTGGCAAAAATGCCAGAGCTCAATCAGTTCAGCTTATTCTTAAAAAATTAATTAATTTAAATAAGATAGACCTACCAACTCTTGTTATGGGAGATTTTAACTTAACTCCAGATACAAAACCAATTCAAAAGCTTCAAAATATTTTAGTAGATGTTCAAGGAAAATTACCTATTTCAGCATTAGATTATGGAACTTTCACTGGCTTTAATATAAATCAAAAAAGTAAGAATAGAATTGATTATATTTTTCAAAAATATTTCAAAAACTATACAGCAAATCATTTGTGGATTAAAACAAAAAAAGGTTTATGGGCCTCAGATCATCATCCAGTTCAGGCTTTATTTGCTTTCTAAAAATAAGACTATAAACTACAATTAATTATTTCAAAACGATTTTTAAAGCTTTTTCTAACATAGGTTCCAATAATTTATATCCTTCCTCAGTAAGATGAACACCGTCAGTAGTATATTTTTTAATAATACCATTCTTACCGTCATTAAGTGCTTTAAAATAATCTAAATAATAGATATCGTTAGCCTCTGCATAACCTTTTATCATTTTATTTAACTCTGGAATTTTAACATTTGGTTCAAGACCTGTTCTCCAAGGGTAATCATAAGCTGGAAGAATAGAACACAAGATTATTTTCACATTATTTGCTTGAGCAATTTCAGACATAGATTTTAAATTATCTAAAATCATATTTAATGTTGTTGGACCAGTATTTTCAGCAATATCGTTTGTACCTGCTAAAATAACAACAGCTGTCGCATCAATATCAACAACGTCAGCACGAAAACGAACCAGCATTTGTGGAGTTGTTTGGCCACTTATTCCTCGATTTATATAAGGTTTGTTTTCAAAAAAAAGAGGGTGAATATTTAACCATCCAATAGTAATTGAATTTCCCATAAAGACAATTCGATCTTTTCCCGATTCAAGGGGGACTAGTATTGCATTTTCTTTTTTGAATTGCTTAAAATTTGACCAATCTTGTGCATTTATTGAAAAAAAAGTTATTAATAAGAAAACTAAATAGATTGATATGTTTTTCATTTTAAATCAATTTAAATTTCTACAAAACTAGTAAAATTTGATGTCTTTAATTGGATTTGATTTTTAAACTTTTAAATAAATCAGCTAATTAGGCAGCTGGAGCTGATGCAATGAAAAGATTGAATTATTTTGATAAATCACTTTGAATTTTTTATAAATTGGCTTTTTGTTTATGTTTTAAAATATACTGGATGAATTATAAAAAAAATGTAAATTTATAAAAAATAAAAAACATTATTATGGCTACTTATGAATGTAAATCTTGCGGAATGGCCGTAAACGCAACTTGTGCTAAATGCAATAACTCCTTAGAACATGACACGCTTGTTTTAGATGATGGTTCAAGTGTAGATATATCTATTTGCAGGAGTTGTAAGGGAAAAATTAAGTCTCCTCAATGTTGTGGCGCCGATATGAGTTGTAAAGTATAGATTATATTCAACTCTGTTTTTGAATATAATTGACTTTAATTATGTTTAAAAGAAAATGATTTTTATTGCGACAAATAACTTACGACCTCTTGAAGGGATTAACCCATTAAAGATTGGACCTTCATAGCTAATCCCATATCACCACTAATTTTGATTTGACCACCCATTACTGCCATCATTGGATTAATGTCTCCATCACGAAGTTTTTGTAAAACCTCAGCAGTTAAACTGATTGTGCAGTCAGCTTCTCCCTCTGATGCGCAAACAGTATTCGCGTCTCCAGTTCCATCAATAATTATACCTATGCCATCAACTTCGAACTTCAAAGTTCCTTCAATTGGAGCTGAGCTTGCAGCTTTTTTTTCAAATTGAGATATCATATTTTCTAAACTCATCAAATAATTTTTTTCAAATGTAAAAATAAAAAGTGACACCGTGTCATTTTTTTGATTAGTTTAGAACTTTAAAAAATAATATTCATGAAATTTCGACTGAAAAAGGTAGCAGTTTTAGGATCTGGCGTTATGGGGTCTGGCATTGCATGTCATTTAGCTAATGTAGGTATGGAAGTCCTTCTACTTGATATCGTAACTCCAAAATTAGAGGGAGATAATGCTAAAAATATGATGCATAGAAATGGTTTAGTAAATAAAGCTCTAGAAAACGCTATAAAATCTAAACCTGCACCACTTTATCAAAAATCATTTGCTTCAAGAATTAAAACAGGAAATTTTGAGGATGATTTCCAGAAAATAGACGATGCGGATTGGATTATTGAAGTTGTTGTTGAACGACTGGATATCAAAAAACAAATTTTTGAAAAAGTAGATCATCACCGGAAGGCTGGGAGTATAGTAAGTTCAAACACCTCAAGTATTCCAATCAAACTTATTGCCGATGAAAGATCCGATGATTTTAAAACTCATTTTTGCGGAACACATTTCTTTAATCCACCACGTTACTTAAAATTATTAGAGATAATTCCCACCAAATTTAGTCATCCTGACGTAGTCGATTTCTTTATGGAATTTGGTAAAGTTACCCTAGGAAAAGAAACCGTTCTTTGTAAGGATACTCCCGCTTTTATTGGGAATCGAATTGGAGTTATGTCTGGAACAGAAATAGCTTTGTTGACAGATGAATATAAATTTCGAATTGAAGAAATTGATGTAATGACAGGTTCTCTTATTGGACATCCTAACTCTGCAACTTATAGATTACAAGATTTAGTTGGTCTTGATACCAGTGATAATGTTAGTCGTTTTGTTAAAGATAATGTAAAAAATGATTCCTACATCAATCGGCTTAAAGATCGAGATGAACCAAAGTTTATGCGTTTTTTATTAAACAATAATTTTTTGGGAAATAAAACTGGAAAAGGTTTTTACGAGAAGACCAACAAAAAGGATGCAAAAGGAAAAAATATAATCAATGCTTTAAATTTAGAAACGCTTGAATATGAGCCTTCAATTCGCCCCAAAATGGAAGTTGTCAAAACTGCCAAGGCAATGGAGTTAATGGATAAAAGGCTTCAGTTTTTAGTTGATGGAGAATCCAAAGAGCATCAGTTCTTTAAACAATATTTTGGAGCACTATTTGCCTACACAGCGGCACGCGTTCCAGAAATATCAGATCAATATTATCCAGTAGATGATGCAATGCGTTCTGGATATCTTTGGGATTATGGACCCTTTGAATATTGGGATCTAATAGGACTTGATAAAGGTTTAGAACTGATTAAATCTGCTGGAGAGGTTCTTCCTCAATGGATTTTAGATTTAAAAGATGCCGGAGGAAACTCTTTTTATAAGTATGAAGAAGGAAAGAAGAAATATTTTAATATTGAAACTAAAAGATACGAAGCACTTCCAACTTCAGATGCCTTTGTAGTTTTAGACAGTTATCGCGAAAACACTCCAATTATAAAAAATAGTGAATGTACTGTTCACGATATTGGAGATGGAGTTTTATGTTTAGAATTTACAAGTAAAAGTAATTCAATTGGTGAAGGAATTGGGAGAGGACTTGACGAAGTCTTACGTTTAGCAGAAGATGGTGAATGGAAAGGTATTGTTATTGGTAATAATGCTAAGCAGTTCTCTGTTGGTGCTAATTTAATGAATGTTGGTATGATGGCAACTCAAAAACAGTTTGAACCCTTAGAAAAAATGGTTGCTGATTTTCAGCAGATTAATATGAAAATAAGAACTTCTAAAATTCCAGTTGTAGTTGCGACCCAAGGTTATGTTTTTGGTGGTGGTTGTGAAATAGCTATGCATTGTGATGCAGGAATTTATGCTGCTGAATCATATATCGGTTTGGTCGAGGTAGGAGTCGGACTTTTGCCGGGTGGCGGTGGAACAAAAGAATTTGCATTACGTGCATCAGATGATTTTTTTGAGGGAGATGTTCAATCACCTACACTTATAAATTATTTCAAAACTATTGCTACTGCGACTGTTTCAACCTCTGCTCATGAGGCATTTGATTTAAACTACTTAAAAAAAGAAAGAGACTTTGTATGTGCTAACACTTCAATGAATATAGGATTGGCGAAAGAAAAAGTTATTCAATTAGCGCAAAATTATATTGCTCCCTCTATACGCGAAGATATTCAAGTATTGGGTAGGGGAGGTCTAAGTGTCCTTTATTCAGCAATCAATGAATTTAAATTAGGAGGATATATGTCTGATTATGATGAGGAGATTGCACGCAAAATTGCAAATGTAATTTGTGGAGGAGATTTAACCAGCCCGCAAAAAGTAAGTGAAACCTATTTATTGGATATCGAGCGTGAAGGATTTATGAGTCTTTTAGGTAATCAAAAAACCTTAGATCGAATTCAATATCTTTTGATGAACAACAAACCATTAAGAAATTAATCATGGAAGCATACATTATAAAAGGCTATCGTTCAGCGATAGGGAAAGCTAAAAAAGGAGGATTTAAAAACTATCGTTCGGATGATTTAGCAGTAGATATCATTAAGCATCTTATGTCAGCTATTCCACAAATTGATCCCAAACAAGTTGATGATCTAATAGTTGGTTGTGCAAATCCTGAGGGAGAACAGGGTTTACAAATAGGTCGACTAATAGCTGCACGTGCTCTTGGAAAAGAGGTTCCTGGAATTACTATTAACCGTTATTGTGCTTCTGGATTAGAGGCTATTTCTATGGCTGTAAGTAAAATAAAGGCTGGTTTTGGACATATTTATATTGCTGGAGGTACAGAAAGTATGAGCATGATTCCTATGACAGGTTATAAACTGGCTCCCAGTTATAAAGCTAATCTTGAGAATCTAAATTACCATGTTGGTATGGGAGCTACTGCAGAAGCAGTATCAGCAAAGTACGGGATCACTCGTGAAGCTGCTGACGCTTTTTCAGTTCAATCACATCAAAGAGCCGCCGTGGCTATTGATTCTGGGAAATTTAATAATCAAATTGTTCCTATTGAAATTGAAGAGGTATTCGTAAAAGATGGTAAAAAAGTCACAAGTAAACACAGTGTAATTATGGATGAAGGGGTTAGAAGAAACACTTCCCTTGAAGGTCTAGCTAAATTACGACCTGCCTTTAAAATCGGTGGAGTTGTTACAGCTGGAAATTCTTCACAAACTTCAGATGGCGCCGCCTTTACTCTTGTTGTTAGTGAAAAAGTTGTTAAATCACTAAAACTTGAGCCTATTGCAAGATTAGTTGCTTGTGCTGTTGGAGGAGTTGATCCGCTTTATATGGGAATAGGACCTTGTGTGGCTATACCGAAAGCTTTAAAACAAGCAGGGCTAAAACTTTCTGATATTGAGCTAACAGAATTAAATGAAGCTTTTGCTGCGCAAGCCTTGGCAGTAATTCAGGAAGCTGGTTTAGACCCTGAAAATGTTAATGTAAACGGAGGTGCTATTGCTCTTGGTCATCCTTTGGGTTGTACAGGTGCAAAGCTTTCTATACAATTACTTGATGAGATGAAACGAAGAAATCATAAATATGGCCTGGTAACTGCATGTGTTGGAGGTGGTCAAGGTATAGCAGGTATTTTTGAGCGATTATAATAAATCATGCAAGAAACTGAAATTTATAAAGGAAAAAGAGAAAAACAAAAGCAACACTTGAGAGAGCTTCTTTTATCTGAGGCTCTTATCTTGTTTTCCGAAAAGGGCTTAGAAAAAACAACTGTGGCTGATATTGTTGAAAAAACAGGAATAGCTCGAGGCACTTTTTATAATTATTTCCCCGACATGAATACTTTATTTAATGCGCTTATTATTCAATTGAATCAAAAGGTAAAAGAAGCGATCCAACTTACCCGAAAAGAAAGTAAAAATGTATATGATTATTTATATGGTATTTTCAAAAGCTATTTTGATTTAATTGGAACCAAGGAGATGATTCAATTTCATGTCATCAATCAAGCCCAAATAAGACAAAGTTCTTATCAAAGTGAAATCGTTAAAACCATTGTAAAAAATTTAAATCGAGACTTAAAATCAACGCTAAAGATCAATGCATTTCATGAAAAGCATGAGTTTTTGCTTCTAAGCTTTATGTTAGTTGGCGCTCCCCCAGAGCTTTTTTTAGCAACTCACACATCAAAAATTAATTTCTCAAGTGAACAACTTGCTACTTTTTTAGCTAAACTTTTCCATAAAATTCTGATGGAGTAAGATCTATTTTCCTATCAACACATAAATCAAAATTGTTACTACACATAGCATAATAGACACTGTTTTGGTCTATCTCCATGGGGCCATTCTGCAAATTGAGATAAAACAGATTCCTTCTTTTTGATTAATGGATAGAAATGAGATACTCCAAACATAATGGCAACATTAAGTAAAAATTCAATCCCCTAAAAATTGCATAAAGAGCTCCCAATAATCGAATAGCTAGAACAATTAAACTTATTCCTGAGGTTTTATCAATTCCGAATACTTCAGAAACACTAAAAATAAAGCATCTAAGGTTAGAGTAGTTCCATCAAAACGTTTTTCTAAATATTGAGGGATTGTATTTAGTCCCATTTTTAATAATTATCTGATAATCTTCACTTATATCATCAATTATAATTTTAGTTTTAAACCAAATAATCCCATCAGACAATAACGTACTTGATTGTCTGAAAACACTCTCAAACCTTCTATTATTTGTTAAATTTAAACCAGTTGAATTTGAAACATTATTCATTTTTGGAGACCAAAAATCTCATGAAGAGTCATTAGAATTTATAATTTTTTCACCACATAGGTAACAACTCCCCAAATGATTAATTCATCTCCGTCGCTTACCTTGATAGGTTGGTATTTTTTGTTTTCAGGCATAAGGTATACACAATCCTTCTCAACTTTTAATCTTTTTACAGTGAATTCACCCTCAATAAAACAAATAGCTATTTTATTGTCTTGGGGCTCTAAACTCCGGTCGATGACTAATAAGTCACCATCATCTAATCCTGCCCCTTTCATTGATTCTCCTGAAACACGAGCGTAAAAAGTAGCTTCTTCGTTACGTACTACTTCTTGGTCAATACTAATCCTTAATTCTTTAAAATCATCAGCAGGTGAAGGAAACCCAGCAGATATCCCTTCATTTACCAAATACAATTTTTTACTATGCTCTTGATCAGGCTTAAAGAAAATTAATGTTTTAGTTTCTTTCATATTTATTTTACAATAATGATTTCTTTGATTTCAGTAGTAAAGCGAAGAGATAAGTGTTTTTGTTTCATTTTCCAGGTCCGATTTAAGTCTTGATTTGCTAGTTTCATACGGTACGGACCAAATCGTTTGTGAATTCGATCTAGGGTTTGCATAATTGCAAGATGTTTAGGACTATTATTTTGAAATAGATTCAATTGATGTCTTCCTGTAGGAGCGAACCCCATAATTATGACTCCTGCTTTTTTGTAATCGATACCTTTTTTAAATATTTTTTTAAGTCCTAATACAGCATATTTGCTTATCGTTATACTTGAGTTGGTTATGCTGGGCAAAGACACTACGCAACTATTATGATAAAGTGAGCTGACTTTTTTATGTGGGTCACTCCGAATAAAAATCAAAATAGCGCTGCAGCTACTTTGTTGTTTTCGCATTTTTTCAGCACAACTTGTTGCAAAGGTAGAAATCCGTTCTTCTAAATCCGAAAATGAGGTCAGTGTTCCTTCAAAACTACGAGTAGTTGCAATTCCCTTTTTTGAAGAGACTACTTCTTCAAGCTGTATAGACGAAATCCCTTCCAAGTCTTTTTTCAGGCGAAGCCCTAAAATACTCAGATGCTTTTTAACCCAGTCATTAGGTAGCAACGTAAATTCCCAGGCATTACTTATTCCTAAAGCCTCTAAGCGTTTGCAATGCTGTCTACCAATACCCCAGACATCACTAATTTTGGTCCATTTTAATGCTTTGATACGTTTTTCCTCATTATCAATACAATACACTCCTCCTGTTTTTTTAGCAAATTTTTTAGCAATTTTATTAGCAATTTTTGCCAATGCTTTACTGGGTGCTATTCCTACAGATACGGGAATACCTGTCCACTGGCGTACCTGTTTCCGCATCTTATAGCCTTCTTGCTCCAGGTCAAATAAGTCAAACCCCTTGAATTGCAGAAATACTTCATCAATGCTATACACTTCAATATTGGGAGAGTACTTTTCTAAAATACACATTACTCGACTACTCATGTCACCATAAAGAGGGTAGTTAGATGAAAATACTTGGACGCCTTGTTGTTTGAAAAAAGAGCGATATTTAAAAGCTGGTGCACCCATAGGAATACATAAATCCTTGGCTTCCTTACTCCTTGCGATGACACAACCGTCATTATTAGACAGAATAACCACAGGCTTACTCTCCAAATGTGGTTGAAAAACTCGCTCACAAGAGGCATAAAAATTATTACAATCAACTAATGCAAACATGTCGAAAAAGGTATTGAAATGTTGGTCAAGAAAAGCTAGAATTTATTTTTTTTTCGGTTTTATTTATTAGAAGAAAAAATATGGTAGAGAAAATACTTTTTTTTAAAAAACAAATACTCACTTAAGGCAAAAGTTGTAATTTTGAAGTAGGCATTTTAGCACTAATCTATTACATGGATAATTATTCGTTTTTAAATACTGCTCACACCGCTTATTTTGCAGAGCTATACGATCAATATTTGAAGCAACCTGATAATGTTGAGCCTAGTTGGAGAGCTTTTTTTCAAGGATTTGACTTTGGTATGGAAAACAATATATCTACTCAATCATTAGAGATTGTAGAGGTACCGGATCATTTGAGAAAAGAATTTGGAGTTGTAAAATTAATTGATGCCTATCGAACTAGAGGGCATTTATTTACAAAAACAAATCCAGTCAGAGAACGAAGAAAGTATGTGCCTAATTTGGATATCGAAAATTTCGGATTAGAACAAGATGATTTAAATACGGTATTCAATGCAGGCGAAATCATGGGAGTTGGCCCAAGTGAACTACATACTATCATTGAGCATTTGCAAAAAATTTATTGTGATTCTATCGGAGTTGAATATATGTATATTCGAAAACCTGAAAAGGTAAATTGGATTCAGCAGCGATTAAATATAAATGATAATCACCCTCAATTTTCTTCAGAACAAAAAACACACATTCTTAAAAAATTAAATCAAGCCGTAAGTTTTGAAACGTTTTTACATACCAAGTATGTAGGTCAAAAACGATTTTCATTAGAAGGAGGTGAATCTTTGATTCCAGCTCTAGATGCTGTAGTTGAAGCTGCTGCTAACCATGGTGTAGAGGAATTTGTGATGGGAATGGCACATCGAGGTCGCTTAAATACATTAACAAATATTTTCGGAAAGTCAACGAAAGATATTTTTAGTGAATTTGACGGAAAAGACTATGAAGAGGTTGTTTTTGATGGAGATGTAAAATATCATTTAGGTTGGAGTTCGCAAAGAATTACAGATACTGGAAAGCAAATCAATATGAATATTGCTCCCAATCCTTCGCATTTAGAAACAGTTGGTGCAGTAGTTGAGGGAATTACCCGTGCTAAATTGGAAAATAAGTTCAACGGAGACACAAACAAAGTGCTTCCAATAATTGTTCATGGGGATGCTGCAATTGCAGGACAAGGATTGCCTTATGAGATTGTTCAAATGGCAGGACTAAAAGGATATGGGACTGGAGGAACAGTTCATATTGTTGTGAATAATCAGATAGGATTTACTACTAATTATTTAGATGCGCGCACAAGTACTTATTGTACAGATGTAGCTAAAGTGACTCTTTCTCCAGTAATGCATGTAAATGCTGACGATGCTGAAGCTGTGGTTCATGCAACATTATTTGCTTTAGACTATAGAATGCGTTTTGGTGGAGACGTTTTTATTGATCTTTTAGGTTATCGAAAATATGGACATAACGAAGGTGATGAACCTCGCTTTACACAGCCCAAACTATATAAATCAATCGCTAAACATCAAAATCCAAGAGATGTATACGCATCCCAACTTCAATCAAGTGGAGTGATAGATGCAACTTATGTTAAAAAATTAGAACAAGAATATAAATCTTCTTTAGAAGATAATTTAGAAGATTCTAGAAAAGAAGAAATTACTATTATCACTCCTTTTATGGAGGACGAGTGGAAGTCTTTTCATCGTGTAGATGAAATTGAAATGGCACAGAATGTAAATACCTCAGTATCCAAGTCATTATTAGATGCAATTGCTGCCTCTATTACGACACTGCCAAAAGAGCAAAATTTTTTACGGAAAATTGAACGTCTGATAGCAGATCGTAAATCAATGTATTTTGAAAAAGATAAATTAGATTGGGCGATGGGCGAACTATTGGCCTATGGAACCTTACTTCAAGAAGGGTATAATGTGAGATTATCTGGGCAAGATGTAGAAAGAGGTACTTTTTCGCATCGTCATGCAGTAATCAAAACAGAAAGTGCAGAAGAGGATATAATCTTATTGAATTCTATTAACCCAAATAAACAAGGGCACTTTAGCGTTTATAATTCCTTATTATCAGAATATGCAGTAATGGGGTTTGATTATGGATATGCAATGGCAAGCCCAAATACACTGACTTTATGGGAAGCACAATTCGGTGATTTTTCCAACGGAGCTCAAATAATGTTAGATCAATATGTTTCATCTGCTGAAGATAAATGGAAACTTCAGAACGGACTTGTAATGCTTTTGCCACACGGTTATGAAGGTCAAGGGGCAGAGCATTCGTCCGCACGTATGGAGCGTTATCTTCAATTGTGCGCTAAAGACAATATGTTTGTAGCAAATTGTACTACACCGGCCAACATGTTTCATATCCTTAGAAGGCAAATGAAGACAAAATACAGAAAACCTTTAGTTGTATTTACTCCTAAAAGTTTATTGCGACATTCTCAGGCGGTATCCTCAAAACAGGAATTAATAAGTGGAACTTTTCAACCTTTAATTGATGATTTAAAGATGAAACACGAAATCGTGACATCTGTGGTGTTTTGTTCAGGGAAATTTTACTATGACCTGTATAAAGCAAGAGAAGAAAAAAACAAGATGAACGTTGCTTTAGTTCGTTTAGAACAACTCTTTCCACTCCCCATTGAAGCCATTGAAAGAGTTTTAATAAAATATAAAAATGCAACTGATATTGTTTGGGCACAAGAGGAACCAAGAAACATGGGAGCATGGAGCTATTTATTATTGCACTTACCTCAAGCTAGAGAGTTCCGTCCAGTAACAAGGCGTTATTATGGTTCTCCTGCAGCTGGAAGTTCGACACGTTTCAAACGCCGTCATCAACAAGTTATTGATTATGTTTTTGACCCTAAACAAGATAATTTTA
>CAJWAE010000041.1 GCA_913020075.1 uncultured Flavobacteriaceae bacterium | reverse complement strand
GAGCATCTGCCTTCTAAGCAGACGGTCACAGGTTCGAATCCTGTCGCGTTCACATCTTAAGTTTTCCTGAATTAAGGAATTTCTTATATTGAGGAGTAATAATTTTATATTAAAAAACTTTTCATTTTTTATTTATCTTCGAAAGAGATATGAATCTTTAATATTTTAAAAATTAAGATGAAAATAGGCGTCCCTAAAGAAATTAAACCTCAAGAAGCTCGAGTTGGATTAACCCCAGCTGGTGCATTAGCTCTTATTCAATCAGGTCATAGTGTAGAAGTTCAAAAAGGAGCTGGAGTGCTCAGTGGATTTTCTGACCATTTATATTCAAGTGTAGGGTGTAATATCATCAATTCTATCGAAGATGTATATAAGAATTCGGAAATGATAATTAAAGTTAAAGAACCTATTTTTTCAGAGTATTCTTTAATTCAATCCAATCAATTGCTTTTTACTTATTTTCATTTTGCTTCAAGTGAAAAGTTGACTAAAGCGATGATCAAAACAAATGCGGTTTGTCTTGCCTACGAAACTGTTGAAGAAAATGGAAAATTACCTCTATTAATCCCCATGTCAGAAGTTGCAGGTAGAATGGCTACCCAAGAGGGTGCAAAGTATTTAGAAAAACCTCAAGGAGGATTTGGTATATTATTAGGCGGTGTTACTGGCGTTAAGCCTGCAAATGTTATGGTTATAGGCGGCGGAGTTGCTGGAACTGAAGCCGCAATAATGGCAGCTGGATTAGGGGCTAACGTAACTATTCTAGATACTAATTTAAATCGTTTAAAAGAATTAGAGAGTATTATGCCGGCAAATGTTACTCCCATTTATTCAAATTCTTTAACTATTGAAGAAGAAGTAAAAAAATCACACCTTATAATTGGTACTGTTTTAATTCCTGGATCAAAAGCTCCAAAATTAGTTAATAGGGATATGTTATCTAAAATGATGCCAGGAACAGTTCTTGTCGATGTTGCTATTGATCAGGGGGGTTGTTTTGAAACTAGTGTACCCACTACTCATGATAATCCTACAGTAATTATAGATGGTATTATTCATTATGCGGTTACAAATATGCCAGGAGCAGTCCCTAATACTTCAACAACAGCTTTAACTAATGCTACTTTGAGCTACGCTATTCAATTAGCTGACAAGGGATGGAAAAAAGCTTGTAAAGACAATCAAGCCCTTCTTAAGGGACTTAATATAGTTAATGGGAAAGTCACTTATAAAGAAGTTGCTGTAGCCCTTAATTTAGATTTTGTTAATCCATTAAAACATATTAACTAAAATGATTTTTACACCTTCCCGTATTAATTTTTGGTCTTTTTTAAAACTTCCCTCTGTTTGGTGGTGTGGTATTCGGGTCACTAGATTTGAATCGGATTTATGTGAAGCTAAAGTTAAACACACTTGGATTAATCAAAATCCATTCAAATCAATGTTTTGGGCAGTTCAAGGCATGGCAGCTGAATTGACAACAGGAACACTTATCATGAATGAAATTCAAAAATCTAATCATAATATATCCATGTTAGTTTTGAACAATAAAGCAAATTTTTCTAAAAAAGCTACTGGTGAAATCACTTTTTTATGTTCTCCAAAGGAGGAGTTAAGGAATGTTTTTTCTGAATTAATTAGATCAAAAAAGCCTCAAACCATTTGGTTGAAATCAATTGGTATTAATCAAAATAAAGACATAGTCTCTACTTTTGAATTTGAATGGACATTACTAATTAAAAATTAACTATATGAAACCTCAGTTTTTAAAAGACCTTACTTTACCAGTTATTGCTGCTCCTATGTTCTTGATTTCAGGACCAAAACTGGTCATTGAATGTTGTAAGAATGGAATAGTAGGTACTTTTCCAGCTTTAAATCAGCGTTCTACCGAAGGTTTTGAAGAATGGGTAATTGAGATTAAAGAATCTTTAGAATCTTTTGAAAAAGAAACAGGTAAAAAGGCAGCTCCCTTTGGAGTTAATTTAATAGTTCATCCAACAAATCCAAGAGTTCAGCCTGATTTAGAAATTTGCATAAAACATAAAGTTCCTCTGATTATTACTTCTCTTGGCGCAGTTTCGGATTTAGTAAGTGCAGTCCATAGTTATGGGGGAATTGTTTATCATGATGTCATTAAAAAACGACATGCTGAAAAAGCTGCTGAGGCAGGAGTGGATGGTCTGATACTAGTTGCAGCTGGTGCAGGTGGTCATGCGGGGACTCTAAACCCTATGTCTTTAGTTAATGAAATTAAACGTTTTTTCGATAAAACGATACTACTTTCAGGTTGTATAAGTACAGGTAATGATATAGCATCTGCTTTGCAAATGGGAGCAGATATGGCTTATATGGGTACTCGATTTATTAATGTTTCTGAGAGTATGGCTGATAAAGCTTATCAAGAAATGATTATAAATAGTAAGGCAGAAGATATTGTATATACTGCAGCTGTTTCTGGAGTTAGTGCAAACTTTCTTCGTCCTAGTCTTGAGTCTATGGGTATAACTGAAGATTTATGGAATCAGTCTAAAAAAATTGATTTTGGCAACGAATTAGATGCAGCTAAGGCCGAAGCAAAAGCATGGAAAACAATATGGTCAGCTGGTCAGGGAGTTACATCTATTAAAGATGTTCAGCCTACTGCTGAGCTTATAAAAAATCTTCATAATGAGTTTAAAGTTGCACTAAAAAATCAAAAAGATCATCACGATTTTTATTGTTAGTCAATCGAAATTAATCGATAAATAAATACAGCTGTTCTTTGTATCAGCGCGTTCATTGTTTTAAGGTTTACTGTTTCTTTTGGTGTATGTGCTTTACTACCCATGGTCCCAAGACCATCTAACCCATCGACATAGTTAGCTACAAAAGATATATCTGCTGCACCTCTTTTTCCTGGATCATATGCCTCTACAGAGCCTTGACCTAGTGACAAACTTACATCGTTCAGCATACTGAGTATAACTTTGTTACCTTCGGTGGGACCCATAGCGGGATAGCTATCCATAAAAGAGATAGTGGATCTTGTTTTTGGCAAACTCTGAGAGACAATATGTCTCATTTTTTTTCGAGCATTTTCTTTTTGGTCTTCTGAAATAAATCTTAAACCTCCGTTAACAATTGCTTTTTGTGCGACTACATTTGATTTTCCAAAAATTGATCCACTGCTTTTTGTTGAATCAAACTCTACAAAGGTCCCTCCAAGTAAAGATCCAGGATTAAAAGTTAGATAATTTTCACCTCTTACTTCATCGTAAAACGAGTTTAGAATACGACTTATCTCAAATATTGCACCTGCTCCTGTATTTTCGGTAAAAATACCTGAGGAATGAGCTCTATTTCCTTCAACAGTTACCTTCCATCCAGAAGCTCCACGTCTTGCAATAGTGGCACTGTTAAAACCTGTTGAATTTTCAAACCCTAGTGCTATTTCAGCTTGTTTTGCTTCATCAATTAAGTCTTTTCTGGAAATAGATAAAGGTTTGCCAGTACTTTCTTCATCTCCTGTGAATGCAATAGTAATAGAAGCATCTTTTAGAAGATCTAAATTATACAGTGCTTTTAAAGCATACAAGACGACTACGTCTCCACCTTTCATGTCATTTGCACCAGGGCCGAGTGCAATACTATCATTCTGAATTTCGAATTTTTGAAATGGACTATTTTTTTCAAAAACAGTATCCAAATGCCCTATTAGCAATAGTTTTTTTCCTTTTGTTCCTTCTATGGAGGCAAATAGGTGTCCAGCTCGATTCATTTGACTTGGCATTTCAATCCAACGAGTATCAAAACCAATTGCTTTAAAGGACTTACTAAAAACTTTACCCACTTCTTTAACTCCTACTAGATTTAGTGTCCCACTGTTGATGTTAACTACTTTTTTTAAAAAATCAATACTTTCAATATCTAATTTTTCAACTTGTTTAACAATTTTCTTCTCAATTCGATTTAATCTTTGTCCGAAGCTATTTGTTGAGAAACTTAATACTACAAATAGACAGTATAGTTGAATTTTCATAATGAATTTTTAAAAGTTTTTTGTTAGTGATTTAACAATTTTGTTTTCAGATAAAAACTCTTGTAAAATGACTTTTAAAGTGGTGTAAAATGGAATTGCGATTATCATTCCAATTGGACCTAAAATTGTTCCTGAAGCTAAAATGACAATAAAAATTTCTAATGGATGCGATTTCACACTATTTGAAAATATAAAGGGTTGACTGAAAAAATTATCAATTAATTGACCAATTACAAAGCCAAACATAACATATGTTGTTTTAGGGAGTATCACAGAACTAAAATCGGCTTCTATAAAACTACTCATTGTTAAAAGAAGCATTAAAAATCCTCCGATAATTGGTCCTAAGTACGGAATCAAGTTTAGTAAAGCACATAAAAAGGCAATTATAAATGCATTTTCTACTTTAAAAATTGCTAAAAAGATACTGTAGACAACTAATAAAATAAAAATTTGAAGAAGTAGCCCTAGAAAGTATCGAGATAAAAGATTTTTTGTTTTTTCTATTGATTTGTCTACTCTAGTAGTGATTTTGTCATTCACTAAAGCTAGTATAATACGCTTTTGTAAATAACCGTCTTTAAGAAAAAAGAAAAGTATAAATACTATAGAGAATAAGCCAATTGTAAATCCACCTAACAGTTCAAAGATTTGATTAAATAATTCAGGGAGCAATCCAAAATTTATATTTTGAAAAAGATTTTCTACAGCAAATTGTTGTTTCCAGAAACTATTGTCTAACTGAAAATGAATGCTTATTTCTTTAAACAGAGTCTCAATATTTATTTTTAAACTGTCAAGATCTAAAAGAGATAAATTTTCTCCTTGTTGAATTAAAAGAGGAACAAAAAGAAAAAAAATGCTCATTATAATACTTATTAGAAAGAGTATAGTAATACTACTTGCAAAAACACTTTTGATTTTAAGACGTTTAACCAAAAGTCGATTAATAGGTCTTCCAATTAGACTTACAAAGCCTGCAATAATTATATATATGATTAGTGTTTTAAGTTGAAACACTAACCAGCATAAGATGGCTATACCTGCCATGTTTAGTATTGCCCAAACTATACCTTTTGATATTTCTTTAGAATTCATAGGTTAAATATAAGGAAGTTTATAAGTTACTTTTTTGAAGTTGTTTAACAAAAACAGTATGACAAGCTAAAAGCCCTGCTGTTTCAGTTCTAAAACGTTGATTTCCTAAAGAAATCGGTTTTATTTTATTATTTATTGCCAATTCTATTTCTCTGAGACTAAAATCCCCTTCTGGACCAATAAGTAAAGTAACATTATTAGAGTCAAGGTCTGATTTGGAAAGGAGCTCTTTTGATTTGTTTTTACAATGTGCAATGAATGAAGAGTTTTTTGTGACCTTTATGAAAGCATTAAAATTGGTTAAATCATTTATTTGTGGGATGAAAAACTGAAGAGATTGTTTCATAGCTGCAATAGCGATTTTTTCAAAACGCTCTTTTTTAATAACTCTGCGCTCCGAGTGATCACAGAGTAAGGGAGTAATTGAACTGATTCCAAGCTCGGTGACTTTTTCAATTAACCATTCCATTCGGTTATTGTTTTTGGTAGGTGCTATAGCTAAATGAATTTTATTTTTTTGAGGTTTATGTATTATAACTGCAGTGCAGTTTGCAATAGATTTTTGAACATTAACCTCTATTAATACTCCTTTCCATTCTAGACCTCTCCCATTAGTTACAGTTATTGTCTCATCTATTTTTTTTCTTAAAACTTTTACTAAATGTTTACTTTCATCACGATTAAAAATAAATTGCTCTGTTTTTTCGGAAATGTTTAAATCAAAAAAAAGAATCATTGCGTAAATTTTAATCTTGCATCAGAAACATCTGTTAGCTTTCCGAAATATTTTTTTTGCAGTTTGTAATAAGCTGAAATACCAATCATAGCTGCATTGTCAGAGGTATACTCTATTGGAGGTAGAAAAAGACCCCATCCTTTTGATTTAGCTTTTTTCTGTAACTGATTTCTTATTTCTGAATTAGCAGCAACTCCTCCACCTATGATGATTTGATTTAATTTTTTATCCATTGCCACTAATTCAATTTTAGTTAAAATTATTTGAACAAGAGTAAACTGTAAGCTAGCACACAAGTCGGCCATATTGTTTCTAATAAAATTAGAATCCTTTTGCTCGCTGTTTGATAAAAAGTTAATAAATGAAGTTTTAACACCACTATAACTTACATTATAATTTTTGAGTTTAGAAATGGGAAATGAAAATTTATTAGGATCTCCAATTTTTGCAATCCTATCAATGGATTGTCCGGCAGGATAGGTAAGACCCATGCGTTTTCCACACTTATCAAAAGCTTCTCCTATTGCATCGTCTAGAGTCGTACCCAAAATTTCCATATCAAAATAATTTTTTACTAAAATTAACTGTGTATGCCCACCCGAAAGAGTAACTCCTAAAAAAGGAAATTTTGGAGATTTAATTCGCTCATCTTCAATAAAATGTACCAATAAATGCCCTTGCATATGATTAATAGGGATTAAAGGAATTTTTAAAGACATCGAAAATGATTTAGCAAATGCACTTCCAACAAGAAGTGAGCCAAGCAGTCCCGGTCCTTGTGTGTAAGCAATTGCAGTTAGTTCTTTTTTATCGATATTTGCTTGTGATAATGCTTGTTGAACAACAGGGATGATTTTGGATTGATGTGCTCTTGAAGCCAATTCTGGAACAACACCGCCGTAGGCCTTGTGAATTTCTTGATTGGCAACACAGTTTGAAAGGACTTTACGTCCTTTAAGAACCGCGGCAGCAGTATCATCACAAGAAGACTCTATGGCAAGTATAATGTCTGTTTCGCGCAACATAAATATTTTAAAAACGTTACAAAAGTAAAAGATTACCATTAAAAAGAAGCACAAAATAGCAACGATAACCATTGGGAGTATAATTACTCTGTTAATGCTATGTGTATTGTTGCTCTCTACTTCATTTGTTCAAAAGATAATTTTAGCTAAGCTTACAAATGATTTTCAGTCAATAACTAATCAGAAATTTTCAATAAATAAAATTAGTCTTAAATGGAATGGTAAATTCCATTTCTCTAAATTCCATCTAGAAGATCACCACGGAGATACTTTATTATACGTTCATGAACTTAGGACATCAATTCAGAATTTTAGAAAACTTCAGGAAAATAACTTCAATCTCAGTGATATAGATGTTGAGGGAGTTTATATTAATTTAAAAAAGTATAAAAACGAAAAGTTAAATTCACTAGAAGTTGTTTTAGAAAAATTTAAAAATAAATCAACCAAAAAAAATCAAACTAAATTTGTTTCAGACCATTTAAGCCTTTTAAATGGTAAATTTAAATTTGAAGATTTAAATGATTTAGAAAGAGCTCCAATTGAAATAAAAGATATATCCTTTTCTATTGCTAACTTTATTTATAATGCGGATAGCTTAAATATAAAAACTGAGTTTATTGAGGGTAAAATGATTTCCCCAGTTAATGAATACATTACTTCAAAGGGTATCATTTCATATGCTCCAGGAAAATTAAAGCTAACGGAATGGGAATTTCAGAATGAAAAAAATAAAATCAAGGGCAAACTAATTTTAAATGGTAAGAATAGATCTTTTAAAAATTTTAAAACAAAAGGAAATTTTGAAATAGCTCTTAAAGAAGGGCAACTTGATTTAAAAAAAATATTTCCCACTATTCGCTTTCTGAAAAACAAAAAACCGATAAAGTTGACTTTAAATGCTAATGGATCCATGCAAAATATCAATTTAGATTTCTTAAAGTTTACAAATAATGATATTGATTTTACAGGTAGCGCAAAAATACAAGACGCATCAAATCTTTCTGAGATTAAATGGGATTTAGTGATTGATAGTTTAAAAGCTAAGACAAACTATTTCTTTAATGATGAAAATTTAGATTCAAATTTTAAAAATTTTTTATCTGAAATAAAGAGAATTAAATTAAATGGAAATATTTCTTCTTCCTCTGAAAAAATCAGTTTGGATATTCATTCAAAAAATACTTGGGGAAATTTTTCAGCAAAGGGAGTTTTAGGTAAAGGTGTTTTTATAAAATCTTTTCATAACAGAGAATTTGATATAACATCAGTGATTTCAAATCTTGATTTAAATCCCGTTTTTTTAAAAAAAAGGGATATTAAAGCTAATTCAAATCTTAAAATATCTGGAGTACTATCAAAAAATGATTCTATTTCATTAAACTGGGTGGTTAATGATTTAAATCTTAGATCACCTAAAATAGATATTAAAAAAATATCTCTCGAAGGAAACTTTAAAGAACGACAGCTAAGAAATAGGTTAAGTGTTAACTCAATAGGAATTAGATTTAAAAGTGATTTGAGATTTGATTTTGAAAACGAAACACCAACATACACTTTAGCAGCTAATATTCAAGAACTAGATTTAAATCTAGTTGGTTTAAAATTTGGAGAAGGTAAGAGAATATTTAAAGCAGTAATCTTATCTGACTTTAAAGGAAAGAAATTAGATAGGCTTGAGGGAAAGGTCAATATATCCTCAGCTAGTATAAAATATGGTAGTGAAACAGTTAACATAAACCCCATATCAATTATTCAAGAAATTAAAGGACCGAATACTCAATTATTGATTGTAAATACTGATTGTATTTCTGGGAGTTTAAAAGGGCAATTTGATGTTCGCGAAATAGGTTCTATTTTTCAAAATACTTTAAATAGTGTTTATCCATTTATACCTTCTAAAGAAACCAAAAAGAATCAAAAATTATCTTTTAATTTCACCATTTTTGAAAAATTCCTTGATGCTCTATATCCTGATTTTTCAATTTCAGATAATATTATATTAAAAGGAAGTATTTCTTCAGACTCAAAAGATTCTCAGATAGTTTTTGATGCTCCATTAATTACATGGAACGAATTTAAACTTGAAAATATTCATTTTCAGATTGACACTAAAAATCCAATTTATAATACCTTTTTAAATGCCGGAGATATTTCCTACAAAGATTACTCAGGTAAAGATTTTAACCTAATTAGCACAAAAATTAATGACACCTTACACTTTAGATCTGAATTCATAGATGAAAAAAGAAATGAATCTGCTTTTGAATTAAATTTCTATCATACTTTAAAGCAAAACAAAATTTCTCTTTTTGGTTTAAAAAAATCTAAAATACCAATAGGTTCTGAAATTTGGATATTAAATCCTAAGAATACTAACCGTCAAAAATTAAGCTACTCATTATCAAATAATACTTTTAATTTATCAAATTTTTTAGCAATTTCTGGTAATCAATCAATAGAATTATCTGGTATTCATAAAAACAATAAAAATTTTAATTTTAAAATTAATTTTAATAGTATTAATCTTCAAGAAATATTCGCTTTTGATCCTGCTTTTTTAATGAAAGGAATTGGTTCATTAAAAGCAAATTTAATTCGCTCTGAGGACAATAATAAGTTAAACTTAGACCTAGCGATTAAAGATTGGGAAATTAACCAAAATCAATTAGGGAAATTTAATTTGAATGTAGAAGGAGATACCCAGGGTAATACTTACAACATTGCTTTTGGTTTAATAGATGGTATTAGAAATAAAGTTAATGCTCAGGGATTTATTAAGAACTTGGATGATCCTGAGTTAAATTTAAATATTGATTTCAAAAATATGAATTTGGCCTTTCTTTCTCCGTTAGGAAAAAAAGCAATTCAAAATATTAGAGGTGAAATTGATGGAAAGGTTAATTTATGGGGAACTTTTGATAATTTGAAACATGATGGTTTACTAACTCTTAAAAAAGGGGGTTTTGAAATTCCATATCTAAATATAGATTATCAAATGAAAGACACAAATGTGCTTTTAAATAATCAAGTTTTTGTTTTTGAAACAGTGGATATTACAGATAGTTTTGACGGGACAAATGCCCTTTTTAAAGGTTCTTTTTCACACACTAATTTTACTAACTGGCAAGTAGATTTTGACTTTTCATCCGACAGGATGCTTTTATTAAATAAAAAGGAAGAACCCGAGACATTGTTCTTTGGGAAAGGATTTTTAGATGGAACTGTTAAGGTAAAAGGACCTACAAAAAATTTAAAAATTGATCTTTTGGGAGTCACTGAAGAAGGTACATCAATTAAAGTGCCTTGGTCTGAAAATTATGGTTTATCCGAAACCACTTTTGTTAACTTTATTGATAAAAACAGGATAAATACATTTACAAAACAAGATAATACAAAAGCATTAGAAGAAATCAGAGGATTAGAAATGAACTTTGATTTGGATGTGAGTAATAAAGCTGAAATTGAAATAGTAATAGATCAGGAAACAGGTAGTTATTTAAGTGGAAGAGGAGCGGGTAACTTTCTTATGGATATTAATACTAGTGGTAAATTTAACATGTGGGGTGACTTTATTGCATATGAAGGAATTTACAATTTTAAAAACCTTGGAGTGATTGAAAAAAG
Source organism: uncultured Flavobacteriaceae bacterium (assembly GCA_913020075.1). Lineage (GTDB taxonomy): Bacteria > Bacteroidota > Bacteroidia > Flavobacteriales > Flavobacteriaceae > MS024-2A. The sequence continues at coordinate 4,828 of CAJWAE010000041.1, read as the reverse complement.
ATTTAATTTAAAACCAGGAGGAACTATCGTTTGGGAGGGAAATCCCTTGGATGCCCTTATGGATTTAGAGGCTGTATATGATGTCCCAGGAGGTGCTAATCCAGCATTACTTTTAGATAATCCTAATTTTAACAAAAAAATCCCTACGGAAGTTTTAATTCGATTACAGGGAAATCTGTTAAAGCCTGATGACCCCGTTTTCGAAATAGATTTCCCGAACACTAGTGGAACAGTAGCTTCTGAAATTAATTATAGACTTGCAGATCCTCAAAGAAGTCAACTTCAGGCGATTTCTCTTTTGTCTCAAGGAATTTTTATTAATGAGGTAAGTGTCTCAATGCAAGGAATTACTAATAATCTATATCAAAAAGCCTCAAAAATTTTTAGCGAACTTTTGGGAGAAAAAAATGATAAACTAAATATTGGTATTGATTATTTACAGGGAGATAAAAGTGCACTGTTAGACATAGCGTCAGAGGACCGACTTGGATTTACCCTTTCAACAAAAATCAGTGACCGTATTTTATTAAATGGAAAAATCGGAGTTCCTGTAGGAGGACTAGAACAGACCCTTATTGTGGGGAATGTTCAGATAGATTTTATTCTAAATGATGAGGGAACATTACGAGCTAAGGTTTTTAATAAAGAAAATGAGTTTAGATATATTGGAGATGAATTAGGGTACACTCAAGGCTTAGGTCTTTCTTATGATGTAGATTTTGACTCCTTTAAAGAATTGATAAATAAAATATCAAAAAGTGCATTAAAAAAGAAAAAATTTCAGTCAAAAAAGAATAAAAATAATCAGATTATTATTATTGATTATATGAACAAATAATAATAAAACAATTTTAAACTATTTTGTAAATTTTTTAAACCAACTAGTATGATACTAATATATTGATTAAATTTGCCCGCGAAACCATTTAAATGAGTTCAAATATAAAAAAAATAGGTGTTTTAACTTCAGGGGGTGATGCCCCAGGAATGAATGCTGCTGTTCGAGCTGTAGTTAGATCTTGTTCTTATTTTTCGATAGATTGTGTAGCAATTTATAAGGGTTACCAAGGCCTTATTGATGATCAAGTAAAGCCGATGAGTGCTCGAGGTGTAAACAATATCATTAATAGAGGTGGAACTGTGCTTAAAACAGCAAGATGTCTTGAATTTATAACTCCAGAGGGAAGGTTAAAGGCATTTAAAACAGTCCAAAAACATAAAATTGATGCTCTTGTTGTTATTGGAGGAGATGGTTCTTTTACTGGAGCAATGATTTTTCAGTCAGAATTTAATTTTCCAGTAATTGGAATTCCAGGAACAATTGATAATGATATTTTTGGAACTTCTCATACTATAGGGTATGATACGGCGCTAAATACCGTTATTGAGGCTATTGACAAGATTAGAGATACTGCAATTTCTCACAACAGATTATTTTTTGTTGAAGTAATGGGAAGAGATGCTGGACATATTGCATTAAATACAGGAATAGGAGCAGGAGCAGAAGAAATTTTAATTCCAGAAGAGAATATGGGATTAGATCGACTATTAGAATCTCTGAAAAAAAGCGAAAAATCAGGAAAATCTTCAAGTATTGTAGTCATAGCAGAGGGTGACAAAACTGGTAAAAATGTTTTCGAAATTGCTGAATATGTAGAAAAATATTTACCTCATTATGAAGTTAGAGTTTCAGTTTTAGGCCACATTCAAAGAGGAGGAAGTCCAAGTTGTTTTGATCGTGTACTTGCTTCAAGAATGGGAGTTTTTGCCGTAGAATCAATACTTAACGGAAAGTCAAATGTAATGGTTGGTGTAGAAAATGAGAATATGATTTTAAGTCCCTTAGAAAAGGCAATTAAGGGTAAATCAAAAATAAACAATGACCTAATTCGAGTATCTGAAATACTCTCAGTATAATAATAAAATTTAAATAAAAAAATGGCAATTAGAATTGGAATTAATGGATTTGGAAGAATTGGAAGACTCGTTTTTCGTTCCTCAATGAAACAAAAAGATGTAATCATAGTAGGTATTAACGACCTTTTAGATGTTGGCCATTTAGCATACCTTTTAAAATATGATTCTGTTCATGGAAAATATAATGGGACTGTTGAAGTAATTGATAATCAATTAGTTGTTGATGGTCAAACCATTCGTATTTCTTCAGAACGTGATCCAAAAAAAATAGGATGGGGTTCTATTAATACTGATGTTGTTGCTGAATGTACTGGAATTTTTACGACATTAGAAAAAGCACAATTACATATAGATGGTGGTGCAAAAAAGGTTGTTATTTCAGCTCCTTCTGCTGACGCTCCAATGTTTGTTATGGGAGTCAATCATTTAGAGGCTGTTTCTTCACAATCCATTGTTTCTAACGCATCCTGCACTACCAATTGTCTCGCACCAGTTGCCAAAGTATTAAATGATAATTTTGGAATTGAAGAAGGATTGATGACAACCGTTCATGCAACTACTGCTACTCAATTTACTGTAGATGGACCATCAAAAAAAGATTTTAGAGGAGGAAGAAGTGCTTTGGTTAATATTATGCCTGCTTCAACTGGAGCTGCTAAAGCTGTTACAAAAGTAATCCCGTCACTAGTAGGTAAATTAACAGGGATGGCCTTTCGTGTTCCAACAGCAAACGTTTCTGTAGTTGACTTAACTGTTAAATTAAAAAAAGATACTTCTTATGATGAGATTAAAGAAGTAATGCGCAAAACATCAGAAAATGAAATGAAAAATATTTTAGGTTACACGGAAGAGCCTGTAGTGTCTCAAGATTTTATTGGAGATGTCAGAACCTCAATCTTTGACGCTGGTGCTGGAATGGAATTAAATTCACGCTTCTTTAAGATTATCTCTTGGTATGATAATGAGTGTGGGTATTCAAATAAACTTATTGATCTAGCTAAGCATATTAATCAATTGTAATTAGAATAAAAATGATTTTAATCGTTGATAGTGGGTCAACTAAAACAGATTGGATTTCCGTGGATGACTCGGGAAATACGTTATTTTCTACCCAAACCCTAGGGCTAAATCCACAAGTTCTTTCTAGTGCAATTTTAAAAGAAAGAATTATCAATAATTTTGATTTATATCAAAATCGAAAAAAAGTATCTCATCTATATTTTTATGGAGCTGGTTGTGGAGTTGATTCCCCCCAAAAGAGAATACTTAAGGTGTTTAAGGAAATTTTTATAAACAGCGAACTAAATGTTAAAGAAGATACTTATGCCGCTGTTTATGCTGCTGCGGATACTGGTGAAAAATCTATTGTTTGTATTTTAGGAACTGGTTCAAACTGTACGTATTTTGATGGAATCAATATAGAACAACGTGTCACTTCTTTAGGTTATATTCTAATGGATGAAGCTAGTGGCAATTTTTATGGTAAACAACTAATTCGTAGCTATTATTTTAAAACAATGCCAAAAGAATTAGCTCTTGAGTTTGAAAATGAATATGATTTGAGTCCAGACACTATTAAAGAAAGTATATATAGAAAAGAGAATCCTAATACATATTTGGCAACATTTTCAAGATTTTTAATTAAATATAAAGACATACCTCTTTTTCAAGATATTATTTCAAAAGGTTTAGACCGGTTTATTAGACATCAAATTTTGTTATTTGAAAATGCAAAAGAAATCCCAATACATTTTATTGGATCAATCTCATTTTTTTTGAAAGATGAGATTAATAAAGCTTTAAAATTAAAGGGATTAAAGATGGGAAGGATCCTTCAACGTCCTATCGATAATTTAGTTAATTATCACAAAAAACTTTTAAAAAAAAAGAGTTAATAATAACTTCTATTATGCAGTTGCAATCATTGAAATTTCAATACGAACAAATTTTGGCAAAGATTTAACAGCTATAGTTTCTCTCGCTGGTGCAGTACTGTTATCAAAAAAATTTTCATAGACTTCATTAACCTTTGTGAAGTCTTCCATGTCAGTTAAAAAAATAGTGCTTTTCACAACATCGTTAAAGCTCATTTTAGCTGCATCTAATATAGCTTCAAGATTTTTCATAACTAATTCAGTTTCTTGAATTATACTTCCATTCAAAAGCTTCATGCTTGTCGGTATTAATGGTATTTGACCAGAAATATAAAGTGTATTTCCAACTTTGATAGCTTGGTTGTAAGGACCAATTGGAGAAGGTGCATTTTCTGTTGTAATTATTATTTTTTCCATTTATCGTAAAAGATTTTAAAAATTTATATTAATAACTTCGATTAGGTTCACTTTGTTTTTCATATTTAATATCACTCAATAAATCTGATTTAATACCAATGAAAAAATTCCATGAAGCTCTGTCGCTAAAAGGGACCCAACTGAAATTTAGCTTCCAACTATTTAAATCTCTATTAAAACGCAACTGAGTGTAGGTAAAACCATTTCCCTTAAAGTCATACCCTGAAGATGCTCCAACTTGCCATTTTGGTGTCAAATCTATATCCCCTGAAAACATTAAAGAATTATTGCTAAAATCCCTTTGCCCCCTTGAATTATTGTAGGTTAATGAATAGGCTAGTTTTAAATTCCAGGGTATTTTTGCTCTGTAACTAGGGTAAGTGGCCACGGTGCGATCACTTTGCTGATTCATTCTTCTATCTGAAAAATCCTCTGCCTTTCCAAAGAGGTCATCATCTCTTCCGCCACTTGATGCTGATTCCTGTTGATTACGTTCATTATCTGATCCTTCAAATTGACTGCTTGAAAATGAATAATTCATATTTACATTAGCGCTGGATAGGCGAAATAATCCACCACCATTAGTTATATGATACTTATTTATTTTTATATTATTTTCA
>CAJWAE010000040.1 GCA_913020075.1 uncultured Flavobacteriaceae bacterium | reverse complement strand
TTTTCTTTTGACGGGAGGTGTTTGTATAATGATGTATAATAGTGAGGTTCTGGGTTTTCATTTAAAAAAATACATCTATAATTTAAAATTTATCTTTTTATCACCAACCACTAATGCATTAAATGTCTGACCTTCTTGAACAATTGCAGGTTTCCCCTTTATTAAAAGAAGAGGTAAAGCGACTACTGCAGCAGCTGCAACTGCTACACCTGTTTTACTTTTTCCGTCAAATGAGAAATTAAGATTAACAGGGATAGATTGACGGAAGTACTAATTGATACTAAAGAAATGGAAAATCTTACTTGTTTGGAGTTATTAAATAAATGCTACCAATCATTATCAGGGTCTTCTTTATAATATTGAAAGCTATGATGTAATCCATTTTCCATAAGACAAATTCCTCCAGTATGATAACCACTTTCACCGCTATCAACATTTGGTACTACCCACTCAAAATAATTTATATCTACATCTTTACTAACCAGGTTATATAAGTCCTTGTAGAATTCTTTAGGAAAACCTTGCTGCCCTAAACCAAATGAACAGTCACCTTCTGTTTCGGCCTCATCTCCAAAGAATCTAGCGACAGCTCTTTTTTTACAGGGCTTCCCATCATCAAGTCTCGGATAATCTTGCGATTGTATAGTAAAAGAATCTTCAAAATAAAAAAGGGAGAACGTATTTTCTTCTTCAGATATTAATTTTAAAAACCCTTTCTTATATGTTAGTGGACTTATTTTCTTAATTTTTCTATCCTTAATTGCTATTCCCCTTGAGTGAGATTTTGAATATTTTGAATTCTTAGATGGAGACGATGAACAGCATCAATTCTGAATAGTTTTGTGTTTCAATTAAGTAATAAAATTATTGTTTGTCATCAAACACTATTTTTGGAGCAAATTTTCTCGATGTCATTCTTTTTAATATTAGGAAGATTTCAAAAAGAAATAAACCTAGAGAAAGCCATCGATATATCTTTAATCCTAATTCATAGTAGTTTGGGAAAATACTGAAAACAAATATGACAATAGTACTAATTCCTACGAATAAGTAAAAGAACATAAAAATTAAATCTATCGTTGTTATTACCAAAGGATTTGGCTTTTCAGTAGAAAAGTAAAGGGCAATAGCTGAAAGAAACGATGTAGTTAATAACGCAACACTTATATCTATTTGTTCCAAAGATAGATAGAAAGAATAAACAACTAGGCTTAATAAAAAAATCAAGGGTATAATCACCTTAATGATTGCAAACGAACTCGGCCTTGAAAGAATCATCCCTAAGCGATTATCCTCATTTATTACGAAGTATGATTCTTTAAATACGGGTGTATACTTATATTTTTTTCGAATAATCCCAGATCGGAAACCAAGTTTTTTCCAACCATCAGAATTAAAATTCTTATCTACTTGATTAAGCTTTATGGGCTGAAGAATTCCATACTTATCTTCAATAAGGGAATATGATATAAAAATAACTTGTTTATCAAAAGGATAATTCTCACAACTCGGGAAGAACTGGAAAGTTCCGTTGATATGATAGCGATGATACCAGTATTCAGAATTTATCTTTTCCTCAATTATTTGTTTTACTACAATATTGTCTGCATGCAAATTGTTAAACCTTAGAATATCAATCCCTTCTTGAAATGGAGATGTTAACTCTAGAAAAAAGTCGCAATAAAAAAGCCCTGTTTCAATTGAAATATTTGAAATTCTAGTAAAATCAAAATTAGGATAGGACACAGGTACTTCTTTTGATCCTTGTGCTTTCATTAAATACTGCTTTGGGAAAAGTCTTTGATCTATTTCTCCATTTTTATTGCGATGATAAGAAGTTAGGAAGTTGCCTGCAGTAATTTTGGTGTTTTCAACGAAAGATATTACTTCTCCTGATCCTACAAAGATATCGTTCTTTCCATCAATTTTGACTAGTGCACTTTGCAATTCATTAACAAAGTCAGCTTTAGAAATAAAAGAACTGATTTTTTCCTGACAGACTGAAGCTACCAATTGAACCTTATCTAGTATTATTTGATAATACCAAGTCAAGTATTGTTCAATGGCTAAAGTCAGGTTTTTATCTTCAAGTAATAATATTTTCTCTTGAAGTTCCAGCTTTTTATAAAAATCTTCACCAACAAAGTTTAATATTTTTGGAAGATCCTCTTTGCTATCTCCAAATAAGCTTGATAAGGTACGTGAGTCTAGTCGGAAGGCGCATACGTAACCATAGGAATTGGAATCAGAATAAACTTTCAACAGCTCCGATCTATTTCTGATTTTATCTTGAACTGTTTGATTGCTATTTACAAATGAATCTTTGTCAAAAAACACCACATCATTGGACTTAAGGTTTGAAAAAAACAATCTTAAATCCCCAAAATTATCCGCCTTCCATTCAGATACATACATAACATCAAAACCTTCACTTTCCTTTATACCCGTAATAGAATTAATTGAGGCAGTTAACTCCTCGGAAGCATCTAGAGAATCTTCTGATAGGATTAAATAAGCTAAATTGTAATTCTTCAAAATAGATTTTACAACAACCAATTCTTGTTTCGGACCTGAAGACAGCGGAGTTTTAAAAAAATTTGATTGAGTCTCCTCTGGAAGTATACGAAAGCTGTCAAAGCATATTAATTGTTTAAGCTCATCAGGTAATTGAGTTTTCGGAAAATAATTTGGAACCTGACAAACAATTGTTATCTCAGGGTGCTTAGCTAGAAAAGATTTAAAATGATCGAGAGTTAACTGCTCCTTTCTTACTACATCGAAAAAAATTTTAAATTTATAATTTTTATCCCTAACCGATAAGTTAATTTCATTTTCAAGCCTTTTTATTAATTGCTGAATTTTTTCAGCTATAATTAATTGATCACTTCCGCGATGATCTTTAAAAACTTGATAATAAGCGTAAAATCCTATAATTTTTTTCATTTTCCTAAATATCTAGAATCGATTTTAATTGTTTTAAGGGTTAATTATTTTAAGCAATCTAATATAAGAATTATCTAAACTTCAATACAACTGCACCACCCATTATAATATGGTCTTTGTATAATAAAGGTCTTTTGTAGCTGGTCAGTATAGCTTGTCTTGGGTTGGATTTATTTTATTTTCATATATTTAGTTTATAAATTTAAAAAAAAATTATGCAAAGTATTTTATTAAAAAGTGGGTTTTTAGATGTTTTTTACTCCTGAATTCATTGTTAAAGTTACTCAAGAAAATGATTTTATTTATTTAGACTCTAATGAATTAAACATTTCTTATAATCTTGATAAAAGTGATATGTATGGTTCATCACTTGGAGACATTGTCTTTGGTTAAATTTAAATGGTATTTCCAATTTCCTAATTCAGGAATATTAAATTCTGGAACTGTAACTATTATCAGTTCACCTAAATTACTAGGGTCATTAAAGAAATCCCATTCCTCCATTTGTCCCCAGATATGCTGTAAATCAGAATCAAATTTTCCCATTTTAAAATTTTATTTAATACAATTTTATAACCATAAATAAAAAAAAATTTACTTAGTTAAGAAAGCATATAGAGATTAAAATTTTAAGTCCTTTTTATTTAAGTAGTTTCTGTATGGGTAATATTATGGTTTAATTAACTTCTCCAATTCTTGTAGTTTCTTCTCGTTATGTATTACGTTTTCGTTAGTTTTTCCAAAATGCCTGATCACATCAATTAAATTTTCATAACCCCCTGGCTTACCTAAACAAGGTTCAGTTAGAGTATCTAAACTTACATTTTTTGAAATTAAATAATCGACTATATTCCATTCCTGATTAATAGCTACCATTCTAATAGCTGACACACCGCTTGATCCTCTTGTGTCTTCGTCACTATTTGCCAAATGGTTAATGTTAGCCCCATTCTCTACAAGAATTACAGAAGAACTATAATGACCATTGGCTGCAGCTAATAAAAATGGTGTAAAGCCATCTAACCCTTTAGTATCTACTTTTGCTCCTTTTTCAATAAGAAGTTTGACAACATCCGTATTTCCATCCCAAGCTGCAAAATGCAACGCAGTATAGCCATCAGAAAGAGCATCATATACACAGCTTGAATTTTCTTCAATGAGTTTTATTAATTCTCTTAAGTCGTCTGAATAGTTTTGTGTTTCAATTAAGTAAATTAGTTTTGAATTTGAACCAGTTGCATCAATAGTTTCTATCTCACTCATGATTTTTAATTTAAATAAATATAATAATTATCTAAACCTTATAATTATAAACCCTCAATAAATTCTAATTTAATATTATTAGCGTCACCACTTACACTATCACTATAAGTACATCTAATCAAGAAAATAAATATCAGTAATACTAGTTTTTTAAAAAGCATCTCTTGAATTAATCATAATTAATTTTTTGTAATTTATATTTTATATTTTTTTGTTTTAATAACATTTTTTTTACTGTATTAATGTTTTTTTCTGAATCATCAGCAAAATAAATATCATTATAGTTTTCGTTTTCTATTTTATTTTTTATCCAATTAGCTTTTTCATTTGGATCATTAGATCCTAGGGCTTTCACAAAAATATTTTCCATATCAATACCAATATCTTTTAAATATTTTCTTACTGGTTTATAAGCTGATCTGGCGGTCAATATAAACAAACCTTTTCCATTTCTTTTATTTGCAATCCTTTTAAAAACCATCGTCATTTGTTTTATTTGTTTTGGATTTTTTACATCTTCAAAATCAGAATAATCAAAAATATCACCAGATTTTTCCTGATAAACTGCATATTCACCTGGTGAAAGTTTATTGTTTATTCCATTGTTGGTTATGTGAATAAAGGAATTAGTTTTTACTAATGTATCGTCAAAGTCAAATACTCTAAGTTTTTTAACTTTCATGTTTTTATAATATTTCGAAATTATCTACCATATAAAGTTGTAGTTAAAAAAAACAAACTCATCTTTAATTATAATTGTATGTTTTTTTTCTTCAATTTTTTCATTAATGTTAGGATGCTACGATTTGTAAAACTTCTTTTTTTGGATTTTTAAAGTCTTTTGTGCAAAAAATTAAAGATTCTCCCAAAACTCCATCCCAACTCTATGCCTCATGTCTACAATCGTAAGCATCAATTTTAATATAATCAATAGAATGTATTTTTGTGTCAATTTCAGGGATTACATTTCTAAATTTTTTCATAATTTGTTTTTATATGTTAAATATAAAATTTTCAGATTACACTTTAGATAATTTAAAAAAATTTCTAGAAAAAAAACTTTACATACTTCTTTTTTTTATAATAGAATGAAATCAAACTTGTTTTTTTGCTATATTCGAATTATAAATTTTTAAAAAATAAAATTATGAGTGAAATTAAATTTACACAAGCCCATGCCTTAATTGGTATGTTTATTGAAATGACTGCTGCTGACGGGAAAATGGACAAAGTTGAACTACAAACTGTTGGTAGTTTAGTTAAGTTTTTTCTAGAACCAAACGGATTTGATGCTGATGCTAGAAGTAAAATTATAAATGAATCTTTCGATTGGTGGAGTTCTTTTAAAACAAATAAAGAAAGAGCCCAAGCAGTTTTTACTGGTGCTGCTGGTGTTGGTGATTCCTTTTCTAAAGAAATTAGAATAAAGATTGCCAAAGGACTAATGTTAATTGGAAATGCTGATGGAGTTGTTCATGAAAAAGAAAAATCTTTTGTGAGTGGTTGTGTGGAGTGTCTTAATTTAACTTTTGAAGATTTAAAATAATAAATTATTTTTATCTAATAAAAAAAGGGCTGTTTGCCCTTTTTTTATTATAATATTTCTTAAATGGGTATTATAATTCCTCTTTTATTAATTATTTTTTCTAGTCTTATTATATGGAAAGCTTCCAATGGGTTCGATGATGCATCTTCATTTCTTGGACGAAATCTAAACGAAGGCGTTAAAGGAGCTACTATTAACGCAATATCTAGTTCAATGCCAGAGTTATTAACTAGTATTTTCTTTTTATTATTTTTAAAAGATTCTGAGGGGTTTTCTGGTGGTTTAGGAACTGTTATGGGAAGTGCTGTATTTAATGCTATGGTAATTCCTGCATTATCAATAATTGCCGTTATTTATTACGGTGTTTCAAAAACAATTGAAGTTTCGAAGAAAGTGATTTACAGGGATTCTATTGCTTTAATTACTCTTCAAATTGCACTTATATTTATTATTTACTTTCAGTTATTAAATATTATTGGCGGTACTATTTTAGTTAGTTTGTATTTTATTTATGTAATCTATATGATTACATCAATGAAAGCTAAATCAGTTACAAGTATAAATTATTCCAATGATATTCAATCTATAGATGTAAAAAATCGTTTCATCAGTTTTTTAAAATTAGATTTTTCAAATGCTTTAATTGGAAATAAAAAAATTAATAGTTTCAGAGCAATTATACTTTTGTTTATTTCTTTATTATTTATGGGCATTTCTTGTTTAGTTCTTGTTTGGGCCTGTGAATTAATTGGACAAAATCAATATTCTGTCTTTGGATTTGAAAATTTAAAGGGATTAGATTTGCCAATATCTATAATTGCAGTAATTATAGCCGCTGCAGCAACTAGTGTTCCTGACACTATTCTCTCTGTTAAAGATGCTTTAAAAGGAAATTATAATGATGCTATTTCCAACGCAATTGGAAGTAATGTTTTCGATATTGGTTTTGCTTTAGGTTTTCCTATTCTTATGTTCTCTATTTTATATAATCCCATTTTTTTAACGCAAAGTGTACAGGAATTTAGTCTAAGAATTATGATTATTTTACTTGTATTAACTATTCTAACATTTATAATTTTAATTTCAAATAAAAAGATTGGATTAAATAGAGGAATACTTCTTTTGATGTTATACATATTTTTTATTAGTTATATTTTATTATTTTAACCTTATGAATAAAACAAATATTTTTGATCAAATATTGAGTAATGCAGTATTAGAATTTGAAAAAATAGATTCTTTTACAAACATTACATCTGAAAGAATTAAAAGAGAACCTAGCACAGAAGAGAGAGAAACTCTATGGAATTTAACTAGAGTTTTTGTTGATTTTATTTATAAACAAGACTTAAACTTAACAAACAAAGAACTTCGTGACAAGGTTTGTCATTATTCTATCGTTGCATTACATTGGAATGATCTTCAATTAGATAATAAAGAATTTTCATATTCTAATGGAAGATTTAGAAGAGATACAGTAGCATTAGCATTATGCTTGTTTTCAAGACTAGATAATAGTTATGCCGACTATCATAATATACTTAATGGTTGGATATTACCCCATACAAATTTTTCGGTTTCACTATGGAGTTTAAGATCAATTATTGATTCTAATCGAGATAATTTTTTTAATCAAACCTCAAATGAAGACGCAAAAAAATCCATTAAATATCTAACAGATTCATATAGTAAAAACAGATATGTTGATTATGATTATTTAATTGATAATGACAATGAACACCCGTTATTAAAACATTGGTGGACAATTAGGTTGCTTTTTAAATTTCCAAATAAAGATACCTGGAGTTTTTTGAGAAATTATATTGGGAATTCAATTGACGTGCCTGGTGGATTAGGATTACTCTCTCTTGACAGAGACGTAAATAAAGATTTTTTAAAAACTAAGAGTGAATTAATTGAGTTTCCTGAAAACTGGAATTTTAATGAAAAACTTTTATTCCTTTTCGTTTTTTTCTGTTTCAAAATTGATGATGAACTTGACGAAGGAGAAAAAGAGAAGATGAAGAAATATTGGAAAGAGTGTAATACGGATGCAGATGATGAACAGTACAATAAAACTTTTGAGGCAGTAACTTCTGAATTAGAGAAAAATTCTTCTATTGAAAAACTATATCAATGTGTCCATGATATAAAAGCTTATTTTATAAATAAATTCAACAAAGACAATACAACTTCAGATTTAGAGAAACAAAATAAACTCAATACACAATTAATATTAATTTTAACAGATTTAAAGTGGCTCTCCTATGCAGATGGATTTTGTCACGATAATGAATTTCAATTCATAGAGGCTTTAAAAGGAATATGGGGAGTTCAAGAAAAATTATTTGACGGAGCTTTTCCTGAAAATTCTGGTATAAGAGAAAATTTTCCTGAATTTCAAAAAAAATCTGATAGTTCTAAATTAAAAAAAGTTTCTCAAATCGATCAATACCCTGAAGGCTTATATTTTCAAACTAAACTAGATCATTGGAACTGTCTAGTTAAAGATGACACGAACATTATGGGGATACCCAATAATAATCATCTTAAAGTAATCCCTTTTCCCAAATTGAGTGATTCTGCTAATATCGAAAAAGATTTATTTAGGAGGTTTTCTACAGAGGAAATAGATTTAATTGTAAATAAGATTAATTCAACTAAAAGTTGTATTTATTTAACATGGATTAATGAAGCACTAGGATCTGGACTTGATAATCGCGGATTTAAATCTCCGTTTTGGTTTATGCCTTTTGTATGTTATGGATTTGATATTGGTTCTTTATTAATTTTTGAGCAAAACGGTATATTTTCTAATTATAAAAACAGTGATGAATTAACCTGTGTTATACATGTTGATTTATGGGATAGTATTAGTGTTGAAAAGGGTTGGAATGGTTTACTAGACGATTGGATTGAAGAAGGCTCTTACAATGAAGAGGACTTAGAATTAGACAACGAAAACATTACTTCTCTTAAAATTAAAGGAACTCACCCTAAAACTGGAAATGAAATGATTGTTAATTTTGTTGACACACACGGACCAGGTAATAAGTCTACACTACACATTATCAAAGCTATATGGGATAATGTATGGAAAGATACTGTTGCAGAAAATAAAGATACTAGTATTTATATTTTACCTAGAAATAATGAATATTTTAACTCTTGGGATGAACTTTTAGTCTGGGCTAATTCTAAAAATGACAGCACTAAAGGAAATAACGAAACCCCTTAACTTCTTCTTTTATAACTATGAACAGTTATGATTTTGTTTTTTGTTCATTGTGTGGAAAGAAGTATTCTTTTTCAAGTAAATGTTGTGAAAGACCGACATTAAGTTCATTAACGAATAAAGAGTCAAAAAATTTCAATGAACAAGAAGAAATAAATTACTTAAAAAAATTAATAAAGTATTGTGTTTGGTGTGGGGCTAAAGTTGAATGGAATGGAGTAAACTTTATAAAAACATGTAAAGTCTGTGATAAAAATGTATTAGGAGGAAAATTATTTAGATTAGATGAATCTTTAAGCTTTTGCGAAAACTGTGGTCAAAAAGTTGATAGTAGAAACGATAATTGTAAATGCGGGTATCTTCCAATTCAAAATGATAATTCACTTTTAGAAATTAATTCTAACTTAATTTTTCCTTATGAAAAAAAATACTGTAAAGATTGTGGAAAAAGTATGGAATTGATTAGTGATTTTGAAGAGGATATTGTTAATGAAGAAACAGGAGAGGTAATTACTGAATTTCCTCACTTTTGTAATTTAAAATCTCCCACTTACCCTTAATTAAGCAAATGAAGGGGCCTCTAGATTGCCAACTCCGCCAGGAAATTCACAACCGACATTTTCATCCTCGTATCTAAAACCTAAAACATAATCTCCAAAATCAACACCATAACCCATTTCATCAGTTGATAAAACAATTAACCCAAATTTCTTTATATTAAAATCACCACTAATTTTTAATTCACCATTTACGCTGAAATTTTCAGAAGTTTTAGTAGTGACTAATACCTTGTCTCTTTTATTAAATTCTTCATTTTTAAAAAAAGTATCCCAGTTATCAGGTAAGTTATTAGCTCCATATATACTACTTTCGTTTTTTGAATTTAAAATCTCACCTTCTTCACTGAAATATTTATCAATAAGTTCATCAAAACTTCCATTAAAAAAGGATTTATTATTTATTTTAATTTCAATCTTTAACAAATCTCTATTTATAGCAGTGAAACTTGAAACGTCAGATATATCCCAATAACCATCTTTCTCTAAATTATCTTCACAGAAATGATTCCAAAAGATATTATCTTTTAATTCTAACCAATTATTATATTCCTCTTTTGAAATCAATCCTTGATTAAACTCTGAACCCTCTCATGATAAATTGACTTCAATATTAATATTCCCTTCAATATTTGTACTTTGTTTATCATTCATTATTTTAATATCTTAATGTTAAATAAAAGATACTAATTTTAAATATATGCAAGAAGTTAATATTGAAAAAACCGATTTTACTTTATGGGAGATAGAATTTGAATTTACCAATAGTTATGATAGAGAAAAGTTCACTTTTGAACTAGCTAGGAAAGATTTTTTAGAAAAAGTTGGGGTTGATGCATTAGAAGATGAAGATGACAAATTATTTTCAGAGATTGTTTTGTCAACAGAAATTATATATTATTCATGTGATAGTGGTCACGGTAGTAATATTATTAATGATTGTTTAAATGCACTTAAAAAAGATTCCCCTGGATTTAATGAAATGGATTATGAATACAGGTGGAATAAGTTAGATTACAATGATTATTTAGATGAACAGTATATTTCTTGGGCACTTGACATCTCTTCATATGGACAAATTGAATATAAAGATGGAATTTTAAGTGGTGATTGTCTTTTATTAGTTTGGGATGATTGTAATTGTGATCAATGTGAAAATGAATTGTAGTAAAAAAACTTACAATATTTAGAGTAAAATGATAAAGAAAGTAGTATTTATTGATATGGATGGTGTTATAGTTGACTTAGGAACTAATATCAATAATTGGTTTAATAAGCATCCTGATTTACATAAAAAATATAAACAAAATCCTGACCATATACCTGGAATTTTTAGAAATCCACCACCAATTAAAGGAGCTATTGAAGCAGTTAATAAACTAGCTTATAGTGGAAAGTATGAATTGTATATTGCTACTTCTGTACCTTGGGGAAATTCAGAATCGTATTCTGATAAGAAGCATTGGGTTGAAAATCACTTCGGTAAATTATTTCACAAACGAATTTTCTCAACACATTCAAAGAATATGTTGATAGGTGATTATCTTATTGATGATAGAAAGAAGAATGGAGCTGTTGAGTTTAGTGGAGAGTTGTTAAGATTCGGGTTTGATTGGGAAAATGATAACAAACCAAACGAATACCCAACTTGGGAAGCAATTCTAGAAAAATTATTATAAATTAATTGCTTTTGTAAATAAAATTTATGTCTGAACGTTATCTTACCAAATCCCGTTACAAATTGGGCCTAGAATGTCCAAATAAACTTTATTTTACTAAAAAAGAGGAAGAGTTTTATAGTGCTAAAACCAATGATACTTTTTTACAAGCATTAGCATCTGGTGGCTTTCAGGTAGAGGAACTTGCAAGGCTTCATTATTCTGATGGAATTCTAGTAGAAGAACAAGACCAATATGATTATAAAGCTCTACATGAGACTACTGCCAAATTATTAGAAAGAGAAAATGTGGTCATATTTGAGCCGGCATTTCTAGTAGAGGGCTTGTTTATAAGAGTAGACATTTTGGTTAAAAAGGGTAACAATATTCAACTTATTGAGGTAAAAGCTAAGTCTTATCATCCAGAGAACCTCTATGAATTCATTGGTAAAAGAGGGACTATTAAACCTAGTTGGAAACCTTATTTATTTGACGTAGCCTTTCAGAAGTATGTTATTGAAAAATCTAATTCATCTTTTAACGTGACTCCTTTCTTGATGTTAGCAGACAAGAGTAAAACTACGTCTTTAGAAGGCCTCAATCAAAAGTTTAGAATATCTAAATCTTCTAAAGAAAGAACTGGCATAGTTAGGTTATTAGATATATTAAAAAATCCAGAGCATGAGTCTGTATTAAGTAAAGTAAATATTTCAGATATTATAACGCTTATAGAAAATGGCGAGCAGAGAATATTGGAGCAGTACACATTTGAACAGAGTATTATAGCATTTAGAGAAGCTTATACAAAGGATAAATATTTTAACTACCCAATAGATTGTGTTTCATGTAAAAAATGTGAATTTAAAGCAGCTAGTAAAGACGAATTAAACGGTCTTAAATCCGGTTTTGAATTTTGTTGGAATAGCCAGCAAAATTGGTCAGAAAACGAATTTAAAAAGCCGAATTTATTTGAAGTTTGGGATTTTAGAAGCTGGCAAAAAGTGCAAGACCCTAACGATATTATATTGGATTGCGTTACTGAGGATATTTTAGGGTTTGTGACTCCAGACGCTGGAAAACTTTCCAGGACTGAACGGCAATGGTTACAGATAGAAAAGTCCAGAAATAATGATACCAATTTAGAAGTACTTAAGGATGAACTAAAAGAAGAAATGGATACTTGGACATTTCCTTTGAATTTTATAGATTTTGAAACCTCTACCGTAGCTTTACCTTTTTATGTAGGCCAAAAGCCTTATGAACAAGTCGCATTTCAATTTTCCCATCATATATATCATAAGAATGGTAGAATAGAACATGCTACTCAGTTTATAAATTCTGACCCTGGCATTTACCCCAATTTTCTATTTGCAAGAGCTCTAAAAAAAGCGCTAAGTAAAAACAGCGGAAGTATTTTTAAGTTTGCTACCCATGAAAACACCATTGTAAATGCTGTTATAGAGCAGTTGGAACTAAGCAATGAAAAGGACAAGCATACACTTATAGATTTTCTAAAGACAATAAGCCACTCTAAAGGAGAGCATAATGGCATGCCGTGGCTAGGTGAAAGAGATATGATAGACCTTTGCAGGGTAATAAAAGACTATTATTATAATCCCTATACCAAAGGCTCCAATTCAATTAAAAAAGTACTACCGGCAGTCTTTAAGTCATCTGCTTTTGTAAAAAGAAAATATAAAAAAACTATTGGAGAGATAGGTATTAGTTCTAAGAATTTTTCTTCTTCAAAGGTGTGGCTTTCATCAGATACTAACGGAAATGTAATAGACCCATATAGAAGTCTTCCGAAACCTTTTGAAGAATTTAATGACAAGTTCCACATTATTTCTGATTTAGAAGATATAGCCGACGGAGGCGCAGCTCTTACTGCTTACGGTAAGCTTCAATACACAGAAATGAATAATAAAGAAAGATTAGCAATTACAGATTCATTACTAAGATATTGTGAGTTAGATACCCTTGCTATGGTAATGATTTACGAGCATTTAAAAGAGCTTATAAATTAATTTACTATTTTTAATTTGTTTTTACTTTAATTAACAAAACTGTATAGTTTATGAATGACATTATATGCCCAAATTGTAAAAAAGCTTTTAAAGTAGATGAGGCTGGCTTTGCTGATATTCTAAAACAAGTAAGAGACCAACAATTTGAAACTGAAATAAAACAAAGGTTAGAGGTTGCGGAAAAAGATAAAAACAATGCAGTGCAAATAGCAGAGGCAAAATTAAAAAATGAATTACAGTTGGAATTTTCCAAAAAGGAACAAGAAATACAATCCCTAAAGTCTAGTACGGATTTAGAATTGGCAAAAATAAAGTCCCAAATGGCCATTGCAGAAGCAGAAAAGAAAACAGCAGTCTTAGAGGCTACCAGTTTAATTAAGAAGGAGCGTGACAAGTTAGTTTATGAGCTGAGTAACAAAGAAACTGAAAAATTACTTTTAGAAAAGTCTATCAATGAAGCTTTCGCAGAAAAGATGAAGTTAAAAGAAGAGGCTTTAAAAATGAAAGACGATGAAATTGAACGTCTCAGAGACTTTAAACAAAAGCTCTCAACTAAAATGGTAGGCGAGACTTTAGAGCAGCATTGCGAAATTGAATTCAATAGAATAAGAGCAACAGCTTTTCAAGCTGCTTACTTTGAAAAAGATAACGATATAAGCGGAGGAACAAAAGGGGATTACATTTATAGAGAACCTGATCCGAATGGAAACGAGCTTGTTTCTATTATGTTTGAAATGAAGAATGAGGGGGATGAAACTTCAACTAAAAAGAAAAACGAAGATTTTTTTGCAAAATTAAACAAAGACAGAATTGATAAAAATTGTGAATATGCTGTTTTGGTTTCTTTGTTAGAGGGGGATAATGAATTGTATAATTCAGGTATTTTAGACGTTTCATATAAATATCCAAAGATGTATGTGATTAGACCACAATTCTTCATAACAATTATAACCCTTTTAAGAAATGCTGCAAAGAATTCTTTACAATACAAAAATGAATTGTCTCTTATGAAAAATCAAAGTATAGATGTTACTAATTTCGAAAAAAAAATAAATAGTTTTAAGGAAGGTTTTTCAAAAAACTACGAACTGGCTAGTAGAAAATTTGAAACAGCTATAGACGAGATAGATAAGACTATAAACCACTTAAATAAAACAAAAGAAGCTTTGCTTTCCTCGGTTAACAATTTAAGACTAGCCAATAATAAAGCGGAGGAGCTAACTATAAAAAGACTCACTCACGCAAATCCAACTATGAGAGCTAAGTTTGATGACATTAAATAAACTAAACCTTGTTTACTTGATCTTTAATTACTAAGGTTATTAAAAAAAATTATGTCGATGAATGTAGATAACTCATTCGAAATATCGAACATTAGTTTAACCCCAAGAGGTTTTTTAAAAACTTTAGAGAAAATAAAATTTATTATATTTGTACATAATAAATTATTGTATATAAAACAATAAACATGACAGCAAATCAGAAATTTTTTATTGAAAATGGATACTACATTGAAAGAAATTTATATTCTAAAAATGATATGAACGAAATGTTCATTCTATTTTATGATACTTTCGTAACTCTCGCAGATAAATTTAGTGTGCCTTTAACTAAAAAATACATTAAACCAAATGATATATCCTATCCTGATGATCTTAAGCAATTAGATAGTTTAATGCTCGATTGTTTTAATTTCGATAAGGGAATAATTGGCGAGGGTTATGATATAATCTCATATAGTTCGATTTTTTTAAGATTTTTATCTTCAGCTAAAGTTGAAAACCTAAGTAAAGAAATATTAAATATTTCAGCAAATAGCACTTTGTATGGTTGGACCAATAGGGTTAGAATAGATCCTCCAAGCGATGAAAGAAGGACATATGGCTGGCATCAGGAAGTCTTTTATACAATCCCGGAATCCAGATATCTTCAAACTTGGTGTCCAGTAATTCGAGACACTACGTCGAGTAATGGAACAATTTGGATTGCACCTGGAAGTCATAAGGAAGGAATAGCAAAACAAAGTTGGAATGAAATTGATGGTCGAGCTACCCAAATAATTGTTGATGATGCTACTATAGATAAATATCCTCAAATACAACTTGAAATGAAAGTTGGTGATGTGTTATTTTTTGACGGAAAGTTATCACATAAATCAGGTTCAAATACAACCGAAGATGAAATTAGATTTTCTCTCGTCGGGATGTGGCATGATATCAAAACAAAGAATTTTAGAGGACCAATGCCAAATTTTTTACACAGAACCGAATTTGATCAAAAGTCATACTGGGAAAAATGTAATCAAGAAAATAATTGGGGTTACTGAACCTCATTTAAATAATTCAATTTTCCCCTAGCCCGAAGTGAAGGGTAGTTACTCTATAGAATATGTTCTTCTCTTATTAGACCCAAAAATATCATACAACGACCTCGAAATTAAAGAAGGAGTTACTTAGTTCAATAAATTTATTTCAATGGTGAACGGAATCTTTGACGGTGATATTGAAGAAACAAGGAGACAACTTTTGGATTAGTGTTGGCTGAACACCTTCGCGATGGAATCCAAAGACACTGAGATCCAATGCTCCGATAAAACAATTGACCTGAGTA
>CAJWAE010000039.1 GCA_913020075.1 uncultured Flavobacteriaceae bacterium | reverse complement strand
TAAGCACAGGTAAAAACAAAGATTATCTTTTAAAACAATTTCGTTACGAAAATGATATAGATAAAGATGGAAATATAGGAGACATAATATCTCCCAAACAGACTGTCTTGGTTCAAGTAGTTAAAGAGCCTATATCAACTAAAGGACCTCGATTGAGTTCGGAAATTTCATTAGCAGGCCGTTTTATGGTCTTAATGCCTTTTTCAGATCGAGTTTCTATCTCTCAAAAAATTGAAGATAGAGCAGAAAAAAATAGACTAAAAAAATTAGTGCAAAGTATTCGTCCAAAAGGTTTTGGTCTTATCATACGTACTGTTGCTACTGGTCAAAAAGTTGCTGCTCTAGATGCTGATATTCAACAATTATTAACACGGTGGAAAAATTTATCCACCAAGCTTAAACAGATTGATAAATATCCAACAAAAGTGTTGAGTGAAATCAACCGTTCTTCTAGTATTTTGCGAGATATATTTGATGACAACTTCACCGGAATTCATGTAGATGATGCCGAAATGCAATCGGAAATTCAAGACTATATTGAAACCATAGCTCCTAATAAAAAGTCGATTGTTAAAATGTACAATGATCACCTCCCTATTTTTGAAAAATTTGGGATAGAGAGACAAATTAAAACTGCTTTTGGAACCACAGTTTCAATGCAAAAAGGAGCTTATTTGGTTATTGAACATACTGAAGCGTTACATGTCATTGATGTCAATAGTGGAAATCGATCAAGTCGTTCAAAAAGTCAAGAACAAACTGCTTTTGAGGTTAACATGATCTCTGCTTCAGAAATTGCTAGACAATTGCGATTGCGAGATATGGGAGGTATCATAGTAGTAGATTTTATTGATTTGAATTCAAACGAAAATCGAAAAAAACTGTTTGAACACCTTCGTGATGAAATGAGTACAGATAGAACTAAACACAAGATTCTGCCACCCAGTAGATTTGGCCTTATTCAGATCACACGCCAACGCGTAAGACCTGAAATGAATATCAAAACTAAAGAGGCTAACCCTAATATAAATGGAGAAGTAGAAGCGCCTATTGTCTTAATTGACAAAATCAACACAGAGCTTAGTAATATTACTAAGAACAAGCGTAATCAATCGGAGCAAATGCATTTGCATTTGCATCCTTTTTTAGCCGCTTACCTTTTAAATGGGTTTCCATCCCAACGTTTGAAATGGTATTTTGAAAATAAGAAGTGGATTCGTATTGTTCCACGCCATGCTTATCAATATTTGGAGTTTAGATTTCTAAATAAAGAAAGACGAAGACTTCATCCTTAACACGAAAAAACCGCAACTTCCCTGGAAGTTGCGGTTTTTTTATTTTAACACATTCATAGTGATTTTAAAATCCAATAGAATACTTTATTTTTGATTCTAAATGCTAAAAAAAAAATCTTTTACCCTCGAAGAAGCTAAAAAAAAACTTGAACACTATTGTGCCTATCAAGAGCGTTGTCATAAAGAAGTTCATTATAAATTAATAGAACTAGGCGTCATCCCTCAGGCAAGAGAAGAAATTAAAGGGCATTTAATTCAAGAAAATTATTTAAACGAATCTCGCTTTGCACAAAGTTTTGCACGAGGAAAATTCAGAATTAAAAAATGGGGAAAAAGACGCATAATTATTGAACTGAAACAGCGCTCAATTTCTGAATACAATATTAAATTAGGGTTAAAAGAAATTTCAGAAGAAGAATATAATAAAACCTTTTATGCTCTTTTTGAGAAAAGACATAAAGAAACTAGTCATCTTTCTAAAGTTGAGCAAAAGAAAAAAATAATTGACTTTCTAAACTATCGTGGCTGGGAAAAACAATTAATTTTTGAAACGCTAAGAGATACTTTTTGAAAAAATTATAGATATTGTCTAATTAAGATGCTTAATCAGTAAGTAGAATTATTTTATTTTCTCGAACTTCAATCGCACCGGAAATTATATCTAAAAAATAGGATTGTTCATCTTCCTTAATGAAATGATGTTTTACAGATTCATCAAGGGTTATTTTTCCTTGAATTTTAACTTTTCCGGCCACTAATGAAGAAACAACAGGTGCGTGGTTGTTTAAAATTTGAAATGACCCAGAAGCTCCGGGAACAGTAATACTAAATACTTCTCCGCTAAAAAGTTGAGCTTCGGGGGAAACGATATTGAGTTCCATAAACTTATACTTCAGCTAACATTTTTTCACCGGCTTCAATCGCCTCTTCAATAGTACCTTTCAAATTAAAGGCAGCTTCTGGAAGATGATCTAATTCACCATCCATAATCATATTAAATCCTTTAATCGTCTCTTTTATATCTACTAACACTCCAGGTATTCCAGTAAACTGTTCTGCAACATGAAACGGCTGAGAAAGAAAACGTTGTACCCTTCGAGCACGGTAGACAGCTAATTTATCTTCTTCAGATAATTCATCCATTCCTAAAATGGCAATAATATCTTGTAATTCTTTATAACGTTGTAGGAGTTCCTTTACACGTTGAGCACAATCATAATGTTCATCACCTAATATATCAGCTGAGAGAATTCTAGAAGTTGAATCTAATGGATCAACAGCTGGATAAATTCCTAATTCTGCTATTTTACGAGACAATACTGTTGTTGCGTCTAGATGGGCGAAAGTAGTCGCTGGAGCAGGGTCTGTGAGGTCGTCTGCAGGAACATAAACTGCTTGTACAGAGGTGATCGACCCTTTTTTTGTTGAAGTAATTCGCTCTTGCATTGCTCCCATTTCAGTCGCTAATGTGGGCTGATATCCAACTGCTGAAGGCATACGCCCAAGTAATGCTGATACCTCAGATCCTGCTTGAGTGAATCTGAAAATATTATCAACAAAAAACAATACATCTTTTCCTTGTCCATCTCCAGCACCGTCACGAAAATATTCTGCAATAGTTAATCCTGAAAGTGCAACACGCGCTCGCGCTCCAGGAGGCTCATTCATCTGACCAAACACAAAAGTTGCTTTTGATTTTTTCATGGCTTCTTTATCTACTTTTTTCAAATCCCATCCTCCGTTTTCCATAGAATGTAAAAAATCATCACCATAATTGATAATACCTGACTCTAACATCTCACGAAGAAGGTCATTTCCCTCTCGAGTACGTTCTCCGACTCCTGCGAAAACAGAAAGTCCTCCGTGACCTTTGGCAATATTATTAATTAATTCTTGAATCAGTACAGTTTTACCAACTCCAGCTCCACCAAAAAGGCCAATTTTTCCACCCTTAGCGTAAGGCTCTATAAGGTCAATAACTTTAATTCCGGTAAACAAAACTTCAGTAGAGGTAGAAAGATCTTCAAAAGCTGGAGCTTCACGATGAATAGGTAATCCGTCTTTACCATCTTTAGGAAGATTTTCCATTCCATCAATAGCGTCTCCAATAACGTTAAAAAGGCGTCCATAAATATTTTCACCGATAGGCATTTGAATCGGATTACCGAGTGCTTTCACCTCAGTACCTCTACTTAATCCGTCAGTAGAATCCATAGAAATGGTTCTAACTGTTTCTTGTCCTATATGTGATTGTACCTCTAAGATTAACTTTGAACCATCTGAGTTAATGATTTCTAAAGCATCATAAATTTTAGGGAGTGGATTGTTTTCCCCACTAAAATCTACATCTACTACGGGTCCTATAATCTGAGAAACATTACCTTTACTTTGAGTCATTTTATTCTACTTAGCGATTATTTTAAAGTATATTTTGAAGGAGCAAATATAAGGTGTTCCTCTCAAAAAAACAGCTCAGAATTAACTTTTTTGACTACTTTTTTTTTAAGTCAAATTAGTATCCTTTCATCGTTGCTAAACAATCCAAATGGTAATTATAATCTCCAAATAATTGCTGAACTACTCGAGCGCGTTTAATATAGAATCCTATATCTGCATCATCTGTGACGCCAATACCACCATGCATCTGGATAGCCTCGTTTGTCACTAGCTTAACGGTTTTTCCCAATTTAGCTTTAGCTAAATGAGCATATTTAAAACGTTCTTCTGAATTTTCATCCAGTGCTTGAAGAGACTTCAAAACAATACTTTTACACAATTCAATTTCTCCAAAAAGCTTCGCCGCACGATGTTGAAGCGCCTGATATGTTCCAATAACTACACCAAACTGTTGCCGTTCTTTTAAATACTTAATTGTCATATCAAAAGCCTGTTGAATAATTCCCAACATCTCAGCAGATAAACCGCTGTAAGCAATACTCAATAATGAATTAAGCAACTCTTCCCCTTTTATTTTAATATTTAGTTGATAGTTTTTAGGAATATAAACCTCTTTGAAATGAACATCTCCATAAGTACCAGCATCTAAAAGTATGTCTTTAGAGATTGTAATTCCAGGAGTATTTGCAGCTACTAAAAAAAATCCCAATCCCCTATCAGAGTTTGCAACAACTATAAAATGATTAGCGGTAGCTCCATCAATAATGAAATTTTTATGTCCATTGATCACAAAGCCTTCTCCAGATCTTTTAACAGTTGTTTTAAAATTATCTGCTTGGTGGTGTTTTCCCTCTTGAAGAGCCAATGCAAATTGAATAGTTCCTTCCATTATTCCCGGAAAAAAAGTTTTCTTTAAGTCTTCATTATCTGCTAAACGTAAAACAGAAGAACCCAATAGAATTGAAGAAAGCAAAGGAGATTTAGAAAGAGTTTTTCCCGTTTCTTCTATGATTTGTCCTAATCCAACATAACCAAAGTCAAGACCATTATAGCTTTCAGGTATCGTTAATGCTGTCCAACCCATAGCCACCATTTCTTTCCATAATTCTTTGTCAAAACTAGAATATTTTGCGTCTCGTAAAGCCCTCATTTGACTCACAGGTGCTTTTGTGTTTAAAAATTCATTTGCTGAATCTTTCAGCATTTTTTGTTCCTCTGTTATTATTAATGCCATTCTATTTTATTTTGTGGGCAAGCCCAAAATGAGTTTTGATATAATATTCAACTGAACCTCTGAAGTTCCTCCTTCTATTGTATTTCCTTTAGAACGACAAAACTTACGTGCTAAATCCCCGTCTGATTTTTCATTTTCTTCCCAAATTAAGCCATCAGATCCGTTAACGGCAATCAATAATTCTTGTCGAGTAACATTCAATTCAGTTCCATAAAGTTTAAAGAAAGAGGATAAAGCTCCTGAGTTATTTCCTGTTTTGGCTTCATCGGTAATACGTTGTATAGTTAAATCAAAAATTTCTTCATCAGTTTCAAAATGAGTAATTTCTGTCCGTAAAATAGAATCTGCAATTTTACCATTTTGTATGGCTAGATTTTCTAGGGCTACTTCGTGAACATTTTTTCTAGTATCGGTTTCTCCAATACCCCCAATCATTTGACGCTCGTGAGTCAATAAATATTTAGCGATGGTCCATCCTTCATTTAAACTACCAATCAAATTAGCTTTAGGCACTTTTACTGTATCAAAAAATGTTTCACAGAAAGGAGATTTACCACTAATCAATTTAATAGGCCTTGTACTAACACCTTCAGAAGTCATATCTATAAGCATAAAGCTAATTCCATTATGTTTGGTCGCCTCGAAGTTTGTTCGAACTAAACAAAAAATCCAATCAGATTTATCGGCATATGAAGTCCACACTTTTGAACCTGTAACTTCATAATAATCTCCTTTATCAATAGCTTTTGTTTGTAAACTTGCCAAATCACTTCCTGCATTGGGCTCACTATAGCCCTGACACCACCATATTTTACCCTCAACTATCTCAGGGAGATAATGTAATTTTTGTTCCTCTGTTGCAAATTTTAATAATGCAGGACCTAACATTGCTATACCAAAACTATATAAAGGTTTTCTGCAACCAAGACGTGTCATTTCTTGTGTTAATATATTATTTTCTTCAGGGGTTAATCCGCCGCCTCCATATTGTATTTCCCAGTAAGGAACTATCCAGCATTTTTCAAGCATTCGTTCGTACCATATCTTCTGATCTTCAGAATTAAATTTGGCATTACGCCCACCCCAATATAGATCAAAAGGGTCTTTTATGGATTTACACATACTCTTTGGACAGTTGGCTTCTAGCCAAGAGCGTGTCTCCATTCTAAAATCACTTACTGCCACTTCGTTTTCAATTTGCATACGAGTTAAAATAAATTATCAATAGTGTTTTTTATAATCGCTTGATGACCAATGTCACCATATAATTTTACTGCTTTATCTAAATCTTTAAAACGTTTATCTGTTGTAAGTCCTTGCTTATACCTGTAGTAAATTTGTTGAATAATTACAGCTATTTTAAAAACCCCAAAAACATAATAAAAGACAATATTACTTACATCAATAGCAGTTTTTTGAGAATAAAGTGCTACTAATTCACTTCTACTTAGATTGCCTGGATAAACTGAAATATTCATCTGAAAATTTTTTATAAATTGAGGATCAGAATCGTGAAACCAATATCCAAGACTCGTACCTAGATCCATTAAAGGATCTCCAATAGTTGCCATTTCCCAATCCAGAATACCTTTAATATCATATGAACCATCTGAGGAATACATAAGGTTGTCGTATTTAAAATCGTTATGTATAAGTGTTGAATCAGGTGAATTAGGAATATTTTTCTCTAGCCATTTATAAACTTTTTTAATACCGTCAAAAGAATGGGTTGAGGAAGATAAGTAGCGCTTTGTCCATCCGTCAACTTGACGTTTAGCATAGCCCTCTGGATAGCCAATGGAAGATAGGCCAACTTTATTATAATCAATTTGATGAATTTCAACTAAAGTATTTAAAAAAGATTTTGAAAGACTTTTCAGTTCAGACTTGCTTGGTATTTCTTCTATTGAAGTGTGCCCTCGAAAAATAATTCCCTCCATACGTTCCATAATATAAAAAGGAGCATCAATAATGCTTAGATCTTCTGAATAAAGTATTGGTTTCGGAACTTTTTTATAAGTAGGATATAATCCTGACAGTAATTTAAATTCACGCCCCATATCGTGTCCAGACTTGATCTGTGCTCCGTGGGGCGGACGTCTTAAAACATACTTTTTATCACCAAATATCAATAGATAAGTTAAGTTTGAATAGCCTGAAGGAAATTGCTGAACATTAAGCTTACCTCCAGGTAACTTTAATTCTTTTTTTAGAAAGCTCTCTAGTGCAGGAATAGGAAGCTCCTGGCCTACTCTTACTCTACCAGCCGTATCGAGTGATGCTTTATTCATTTCAAAATATTCATCTAATTTATTAATTGTTTTTCCATTATTATTTTTTGGATTCAATGCAGCTTTTAAAATCTAAAATTCTCCCCATTTTATTTAAAAAAAGATTAGGCGTTTTTAAAGTAAGGCTTTAAAATACTTTTTGCCAAACGACTCTTGTGAACCTCATCAGCTCCATCGTATATTCTGGCAGCTCTTTCGTGACGATAATAAGCTGCTAAAATAGTATCATCAGTAACACCTAATGCCCCATGTGTCTGTATAGCACAATCAACAACTTTTTGTAATACTTGAGCACAATAGAATTTAATAATAGATATTTCAGATCGAGTTTTATAAGCCCCTTGTGTATCAATTTTATTAGCAGCATCTTGAACCAAGAGTCGCGCCGCATTAATCTCCGCACGACATTCTGAAATCCAATTTTGGATAGATTGTTTTTCCCCTAACATCACACCCTCCGTAATTTCTCTTGAAGCAGCTCTTTTACACATTAAATCAAAAGCACGTTCACACATACCGATCCAACGCATACAGTGATGAATACGCCCTGGTCCAAGTCGTTTTTGTGCAATAGTGAAACCTTCTCCATCACCACCTAATACGTTTGTTAATGGGACTTTTACATTGTGGAATTTAATTTCTGCATGGCTCTCCCATCCCCCTCCAGGATGACCCATAATAGAAATATTTCTAACAAATTCGATTCCATCTGTTTGGGTAGGAACTATAACTTGACTTGCTTTTTTATGGGGATTCTCTCCAAACGGATCAGTAACTAACATTACAATAGCAAAGGCTGCACCGTCAAAACCAGAAGTAAACCACTTATGTCCATTAATCACATAATTACCATCTTCTTTATTTGCAACAGTACCCATTTTAACGGGATTTGATCCTGCATAATCTGGTTCTGTCATTGCAAAACAACTTCTAGTTTTCCCTTTTAAAAGTGGATACAAATAGTTTTCTTTTTGCGCATCAGTTCCAAATTCTATTAATATTTCCATATTTCCTGCGTCTGGAGCCTGACAGTTAAAGCAATAATGTCCATAGGGACTAGAACCGAGAATTTCACTTACTTCGCCGTGCTGAGCATTAGTTAAGCCTAGGCCTCCATATTCTTTTGAGATTTGTGGAAGCCATAATTCTAATGATTTAACTTTATCTCGCAGTTGATTTAGTTTGGGTAATTTCTCTTCCCATTCAACATTTAAAATCCATGGTTCAAGCTCTAGTAATTCTTCTTTTATAAAAGCGCTGATTTTAATTTTAATTTCTTCGAATTTCATTGTAATAATATAATATTATTTTCCCAAAAAGTTAGGCTTTCGCTTTTCAATAAAAGCCGTAACCCCTTCTTTAAGATCATGACTTTTAAATGCCTCAATTTGCTGATTTGCTTCGAAAGCAATAGTATCATTTAAATTATTGGTCATTGAGAAAAAGATGTCTTCTTTGGCAATACCAACTGCTAGTGTAGGACAATTTGCTAATTTTTTTGCCCAACTTTGAGCCTCACTTAGAATATATTGGTCATCTACTAAGCGGTTCGTTAGGCCTAATGATAGACATTCTTCTCCTTTGAGTTTATTTCCACTGATTGCTATTTCAAGAGCTTTACTATATCCTACTTGACGTGACAACAGCCAACTTGCTCCACCATCAGGTCCTAGTCCTATGTTAACAAATGCATATAAAATACCACTTTGGGCACTCATTACTCTAAAATCACAAGCAAGAGCAAATGCTGCACCAACTCCAGCAGCAGTTCCGTTAATTGCACCAATAATTGGCTTTTTTAAAGTAAAAAATTGATTCATCAAGGGCTGATATTCATCTATTATATATTGAGCTCTTTGCTCTGGAGTAACATCTTCTCCAAAAACGCTCATATCTGCCCCAGCACAAAAACCCCGCCCGGAGCCTGTAATTACGACGGCTCGTATAGCTTCATCTTGTTCGCATTTTTGAAGAGATTTAGAAATCCCATCCACCAAATCTTGATTGACTGCATTATAACGATCAGGTCGGTTTAATGTAATGGTTGCTACTCCTTCTAGTAAATCAAATAATACTGCTTTCCCCATTTTTTTAAGTATATGCAAGGGCTATAAATTCCGCTACACATGCGGGCTTTTCCTGTCCCTCTAATTCAATTACTATATTTAACTTGTATTTTACTCCTTTGGGGATTTTACTTAATTCTGCCAATACGACTCTTCCCCTGAAACGAGAACCTGCAGGTGTAGCATTTGGAAAACGAACTTTGTCCAAACCATAATTAATAGCCATTGAGACATTTTTTAATTCGTAACTATCAAACATCATTTTAGAGCTCATCGAAAGGATTAAAAATCCATGCGCAATTGGTTGTTTATATGGAGATTCTTTTTTGCAACGATCTTTATCAAGATGAATCCATTGAAGATCTTCAGTAGCTGTTGCAAAAGTATTAATTCGTTCTTGATCCATTGTGTACCAATCAGTAAGTCCTAATTCTTTACCAACATAGCTTTCCATTTCACTAATTGTTTCAAATAAAGTTTTATATGCCTCCTGTGTCTTTTGTAATTCCATTTTTGTTTTTTTAAACCATCATATGTCCGCCGTCTGCAGTATAAATTCCGCCTGTGGAATAACTTCCTGCGTCTGAAGCTAAATAAACAGCTAATCCTGTCATCTCAATTGGCTGTGCAATTCTACCTGCTGGCAATTCCTTTTCTACTTGTTTCAATAAAGCTTCATTTTGCCAAAGTGCAGTGCTAAATTTTGTTTGAATTAAACCTGGACAAATCGCATTAGATCGAATTCCGTGCTTTCCCCATTCTTTTGCCTGGACCTGAGTAAGCATGATTAAAGCGGCTTTAGTTACGCTATAAATTCCCAAACCAAAACTCGGTTTTAAGCCTTCTACAGATGCAGTATTTATGATCGCCCCATTTCCATTTGCCTTTAAGTGTGGAAAACAAAGATTACTTAAATCAAACGACGCTTTTAAATTCACGTTCATCATCTTATCATAAACCGATTCAGTCATTTTTTCCAAAGATTCGTAGGTAGGATTAATTGCAGCGTTATTGATTAGTATATCTATACGTCCAAAGTTTTCAATTATTTTTTTTACAAGAGCTTTTCGCTGGTCCCCTTCTCCAACGTGACATGCATAACCATGGACATCGAGTCCTTCTGCTTGTAATTCATTTGCCACTAAATCTAGAGCTTGTTGCGAACGACTACTAATTACTACTTTTGCTCCATACTCAGCTAATGCACGCGCAATTGATAAACCAATTCCCTTGCTAGAACCTGTAACAATAGCAACTTTTCCCGTTAATTCAAATAAATCTCTTGTGCTGTTTTTCATATTTACATTGGTAATGCACCACCGTTGGCATGAAGAGTTATTCCTGAAATGAAACTAGCTTCTTTAGATGCTAAAAATAAATAAGTATAGCCCATATCCGTTGGAGTTCCAATACGTCCAACAGGTATTTGAGCAATTCCTGATTTAATAATATCTTCTGGCATTGAGTCTGACATTAATGATTTAATAAACCCGGGTGCTACCGCATTTACGGTTATTCCATAACGGCCTCCTTCTTTACAAAGTGCTCGAGTAAAGCCAGAAACACCTGCTTTTGTTGCTGCATAATTTACTTGACCATAAGCTCCTGCTTGGGCATTAATTGAGGAAGCTGAAATAATTCTTCCATAACCTGCTTCTTTCATAATCGGAAATACAGCCTTGGTGGCAACAAACATTCCGGTAAGGTTTACATTAATTACTGTATCCCATTCTTCTTGGGACATTTTCATAAAAGAACGATCACGAATAACTCCTGCATTATTTATCAAAATATCAACCCTTCCGTGATCAGCCATAATTTTATCTATAGCCTTATCCACACAAGCTTTATCTGTAATGTTTACTTTTTGAAAAAAAATAGATCCTCCTGACGCAGAAATTTTCTCAGCTGTTGCAGCTCCTTCATCAATCACATCCCAAAGAGCAACTGTAGCTCCAGCTTTGCAAAAAATATCGCAAATTCCTTCTCCAATTCCTCGTGCTCCACCAGTTATAATTGCTACTTGTCCTGTTAAATCAAACATATTTTTTTTGTTTAGTTAAATTACAAATATTTATATTAAGCATTTGTAATCTGCTTATTTGTGATTTATTTCTTTTTTGAACAGCATTTATTTGTTTATCGATAAGCACCTGATCTTTACTGTTCCTTAATATTATATTTTCTTTAAAAATCTATCCCATTTCCTTAATTGCCTGGCTAGGGTTAAATCTTTTCTTATTCGTTTGGGTAATTCAATAATAAAGATTTTTTATGTTTCATTTTTTTATAAAAAAAAAGGGTAATCACTTAAGTGATTACCCTTTTTTAAATATTCTAATTTAAAAATTCAATGTAACCTTAGCTAAAATTCTTCTTCCTATTACAGGCAAACCTGGCATGGCTCTATATTTTTGATCAAAAATATTATTTCCACTAAGATCTATTGCAAGGTTGTCATTGAACTTAAATCCAATGTTCATATCAATAAGATTTTTTTCATCTGCTAGACCATTAATAAATAGTCCTTGTTCAACAAAAAAAGCATCATCATGTTGAAAAGAAATTTTACCTCTAAATCCTTTATTTGTTGCATATGCAAGTCCTGTTCTGAATTTAAATTTAGGTGAATTTAAATAACTCGTAAATGGTAAATCATCATCACCAACTGCCCAATCTGTTTGGCTTAGCCAAGAAGAGTTTCCGTACCAAGTCCATTCATCATTTAAAAAATATTCTAAAGATAGATCCATTCCGTAATGGCTTCTTGTGGCATCTCCAAACCTTCTGTATCCAGAAGCAGAGTGAACCATTCCGTCATTAGGAGCTTGAGATGATTCTACCGCACCAATAATTGGATATAATCCTGAAAATGCAGATCCATTTAAACCCTGTCCTAAAGCAGTAAAACCTAAACCATATCCACCGGCTATTGCTGCTACTGTTCCTGCGGCTTGTGCTGCTGCGGAGGGCGCTACTCCTGGAATACCAGTTAAAGGAATTCCTTGACCTGCGTATTGAGCTTGAACAGCTCCAAGTACAGTCGCGTTTATAGTTGGATCTGCTATTAAATCAGCTACTACTTGAGCAGCAAGATCACTTGGTAAGTTATCACTACCTTCAAAAGAATATGTTGGTGCAAGAGCTGTAAATCTTGTAAATCCTGTTTTGGAGTAAGTATAAAGGTCATAGGAAACAGCTAGTCTGTCACCAATAATTCCTTGATAACCAAGCTCAAAACTGTTTAATGTTCCTATTTCTCCTTTTCCCGTGTCCTCATAACTTGTCATAGGCTGTCCTGTAAATATATCAAAAGGTGCTAAAGTTCCAGTCAATCCTGAAGGTCCTTGATATGTGGCAAAAAATTGATTAAAAATTGGAATAAGTGGAGCTGCTGCTGGGTTTTTAGCAATAATACCTGCCGCTGAACCGGCAAGGGTTGGAGCTAATTGTCCGACTGCTGCTGCTGCTCCATAAAAATATGCTAGGGGTATTCCTGGTGTTCCAACAGGTAGGTCTGGCCATCCAGGTACCGAGAAATCTATCACATCGCTAGCGCCATTAAAAGTTTGAGGATTAGCCTGACCTGAAAGCCATATATCAAATACCCCAGGTGCGGGAGAATTAACCGGAAAGTCAATAAACATTTCTAATGCTGATGGAATAAATGCTGCTTGATTATAAGAGGCTCTAAAAGTATGCTTAGGGCTTGCTTTATATACAAGTGCTACCCTTGGTGCAAAAGAAGAATCATCTAAAAAGCCATAGCTATCATATCTACCTGCAAAGGTTAAATCTAATTTAGATCCTAACTGCAGTGTTCCTTGTAAGTAAACTCCTGAAATATTATAATCATCGTTTAGTTCATTTCTTCCCCAGACTGTATTTTGAGAATCTTGAGTATTAGTTCTAGTGTCCCAACCGACTGTGAAATCAGAATTTAGAAATGAAGGAATTTGAAAATTATATTGAAGTTGAGTTTCAAAACCTGCTCTTTTTGTTAATTGGTTTAAACCTGTTCCATATAAAAAAGTGGGGCTTTCTTCTGTACCTCCATCATTATTTACATAATTAACTTGAGCAAAAAGACCTCCAGATTGGAGTCTAAATTGTGTCCAGTATTCAGTCCCGTCAGTTCTACCATATCCCTGTGAATTAGCAAAAAATCCATCACCGGTATTCATACCACCAGACAAAAACATATTTGTTTTGTCAGTAGGTCTATATTCTAAATGAGCATTAACAGTTGAATTTCTGTAGTTTGTTTTTAATCCCTTATTTCCATCAGGGTATAAATCCTGATTTGAAAGGAGAAGTCGCCCTTGTTGAGATAAGTCAGCAACATCATTTGTGATTACTGGTTCTCTAATTTCATCTGCAAAATTTGCAACGTTTGCTTTATCATTTGGATCATTTGGATCCAAAGTAAAATCATCTCCTCTCAAGTATTTAGCGTTAATTTTAAATCCAAAAGTTTTCTTTTCATTAGCCCACGCATGTCGAAGTGCAGCGCCTGTAGTGGCTAGACCTCCTGCAATTAGTTCAACTGTCGTCCCTGGATAGTCAATAGGATTTTTAGATAAAAAATGAACTACCCCCGAAGAAACTCCTGGTCCATAAAGTGCTGAGTTAGCTCCTCTAACTACCTCAACTCTTGCAATATCGATAGTAGACAATCCACTTTGGTAACTTAAAAAAGATGAAGACGTCGGATTAAAAAGATTTCTGTAATCTAGCATTGGAAAAGTAGAAGTTCCAAAGACTCCAGATCCTGCTCTCATTTCAATGTTAATTACGTTAGCAGATTGTTGTTGTAATTGAACTCCTGGGATATCAACTAAGGATCTTATTGGGTCCGTTACATTTGAATTATTCTCTAGATCTTTAGCTGTTATTATTGAAACGGATTGTGGAGAATCCTGAATTTTCTGAGGTCTTCTTGACGCAGAAATAATAATTTCATCCAAACTTTGTCCCGGTTCAAGGGAAATACTAATTTCTTGATCAGCATTTGTTACAATAACAGTTTTTGAATTATATCCAACTGAAGAAATTTCAACAGTAAATGGCAATTCTGAAGATGATCTTAAAATAAATTTCCCGTCAAAATCAGTAGCTGCTCCTGTTCTAGATCCAACTACTATAATGTTAGCTCCTGGTATCGTTTCTTGGCTCTCTGAGTCAGAAACCGAACCTGAGATAGTTGTTTGTGCTAAAACAATGTTTGCTGCAAAAAGCATGAAGGCAAACATTGCTGTTTTAATTACATTTTTTGTTTTCATTTGTTGCTTTTGTTATTTTTTTATTGATTGTAAATTTACAAAGTATTAAAATATAGGCTTAATTAATAAAGTTTTAAACTCCTTAGTCATTTCTTAATACATGTCTGTGGCGTATATTTTTTCGAATTTTGCAGTAATTTAACAATTTTTTCTAAATGTTAGCAACTATTAACGAATCATTTGTTCAATATGTAATCAAAATATGCAGTCTATTTTTTTTACTGGTAATGGTTAGAAGGACAACAGTTTCATTTTTTATAACTCTAACGGCAAATCCTTTAATTGTATTTTAACTAGTTATTGATGTGATTTAATTTATGTTCAATATTCAATAAATAATTTATCAAAGACACATTTATTGTTTAATTATTTAGTTATGAATATTATGTTTCCTTATGATTTCTCTTTCCAAACAAAGGGTAATCAAAACGGATAATTTTATAATCTATAGTATAATAATTTTTGGTTTGAATTAGAAGATAACGTACTTTAGAAATTCTATTTAAGAATTTTATTTTTGAAATCTTTAGTATATTTTTCTTTTAAGTATCTATTTCGCTACTTCAATTACGTCTATTTTAGATCTGTAAAGGTTTACGGTTACGAAAATATTCCAAAAAATGGGGGGGTTTTGTTTTCACCCAATCATCAAGGAGCACTTTTAGACCCATTATTAGTTGGCTCTATGACCCCAAAAAAATTAACTTCACTCACCAGAAGTGATGTTTTTAAAAGCCCTTTTAAGTGGTTTTTTAATGCATGCCAAATGCTTCCTGTTTATAGAATTAGAGATGGTTATCAAAATCTTAAGAAAAACGATTTTACTTTCAAAAAATGCTATGAAATCTTAGGTAATGGAGACTTTATGTTAATGTTTTCAGAAGGAGGACATCATAACGAATACTATCTAAAAAATCTTTCAAAAGGAAGTAGTCGACTTGCTTTTAATGCTCATAAAGAAAACCCTACTAAAAAAATATACTTGCAACCTGTTGGTATTAATTACGGTCATCATCAACAGCCGCAATGTTCTTTACATTTAGTCTTTGGTAGTCCAATAGAAATTGGGGAGTCATATGATGTAAAGTTAACAGATGCTGAAAACATAAACAAAATTCGAAAAGAACTTCAAAACAGAATGAAGGAGTGCCTTTGGCTTCCTGAAAACACTGAAAACTATCAAATTCAAAAACAGAAAATTAACAGAGAAACTACTGATTTAGAATTTGACCAATTAAAAGCTAGCTTAAATACTTCATTTAATAAACTCCCAAATCGGAAAAAAAAATCACCCTTAATACACTTTTTAGCTATTGCGCTTAGTTTACCCAATTTAATTCCTCTTTGGATTACTAGAAAGGTTATTGGAAAATTTAAAGACATTGTTTTTACTAGTTCAATGAAATATTCTCTTGGATTGTTTTTGTTTCCAATTTGGTGGTTGGGGACTGCTATTCCAATCGCATACGGATACGGAAACTCAACAATGACTACCTATTTACTAGTATCTATTCTTTCTCTTTTTATAAGGCAAAGGATTTTACTATCATAATTAAAATTATAATAGATAATCCTTATTTGTAAGAAAATTATAACTTATTCATATTGTTTTATTAATCATTTATTGTTAAAATCTATTGTTTTATTAAAATAAATAACTTTTGTCTATTTTGCTAAATTCGCCTTAGAATGATACATTTGTTAGATGAAGGATATAATCATTATAGGTGCAGGACCGATCGGACTGGCATGTGGAATAGAAGCTGAAAAAAAAGGTCTTAGCT
>CAJWAE010000038.1 GCA_913020075.1 uncultured Flavobacteriaceae bacterium | reverse complement strand
GTTAAGTATATTGTTGAGACCCCTTTAAGCAGGTAATTATAATCTGAAATATAGACTACTCCAATTAAGACTGCAATAGAAAAGCCAAATGCAATAAATGCTTTTTTCATTTTTTAAAAATGTTTAAGTTTTTTTTTAAATTACTTATAAATTTAGAGTTTTTTGGATTGGATATCCTTCATGTTCTAAAAGTTTTTTTTCTATTATAAATTCCTCCTTCATAGCCTAATATTGGGCCATCTATTCCAGTCATGCGATGACATTGTATTAATATTAAAATAGGATTTTTTCCAATGGCGCAGTCCCAAAAGTTCTGAGTGATCTTTTATTTCTATGACAATCAGCAACTTCAGTATATGTAATTGTTTTCCCTTTGGGAATAGTTAATGAAATTTACCATATTTTTTGTTGAAATGGGGTGTCTATCGGAGCCACAGAAATCTTACAACCAATAGTTTTATTTAAAAAAATAGGTATTTAATTGTACGGCAATTTCGTCAGTAACATCTGTTGTTAAAGTTTGATTTGAAATAGGATACTCACAAAATTTTAGTGCAATAAATTGATTTGTATTTTTTTTAATTTCTATCTATCCCAATGTGTTTTTAAAATAACTAATCATCAGTAAAAATGGCTTGTACTTATTTTCATAGATGTTTTGTCAAGTTGTGTAAAATTATTTGTTTAAAAACTTATATTAGTATTCTAAAAACTCAAATGAGCTACAACAATGAAAAATTTTGAATGGGAAGGTGTCATGCCCGCAATTACAACTCAATTTGATGCAGAAGGAAGCCTTTCTATAGACTCCTTTAAAAACAACTTGAAATATCAGATGAAAGCTGGTGTTCATGGTATTGTTTTAGGAGGAACACTTGGAGAAGCAAGTACGTTGACAGCTGATGAAAAGAATCTTTTATTAAAAACAACACTTTCGCAAGTAAATAATGAAATTCCTGTCATTATGAATATTGCTGAACAATCAACCGCTGAGGCCGTCGATATAGCTATAAAGGCAGAGAAGGATGGAGCTGATGGACTTATGCTTCTTCCTCCGATGCGCTATAAAGCTACAGATAATGAGACTGTGTCATATTTTTCTACTGTTGCTGAAGCAACGAAACTTCCCATTATGATTTATAACAACCCTGTTGATTATAATATAGAAGTTACATTGGAAATGTTTGCAGCCTTAGAACAATTTAAAAATATAACTGCTGTTAAAGAATCAACTCGTGATATTACCAATATCACTCGAATGATAAATAGGTTTGGAAATAGGTTTAAGATATTATGTGGTGTTGATACAATCGCTATGGAATGTTTATTAATGGGAGCTAACGGTTGGGTTGCGGGATTGGTAGATGCATTTCCAGAAGAAACGGTTGCCATTTATACTTACTGTAAAGCAGGTGAATGGGAGAAAGCAAGATCTATATTTAGATGGTTTTTACCTCTTTTAGAATTAGATATCTCCCCCCAATTGGTACAAAACATTAAATTATGTGAGTTTGCAACGGGTATGGGTACAGGCTATGTTAGAAGACCCAGACTTCCTTTGAGTGGTCTAGACCTTAAAAATGTTGAAAAAATAATTAAAGAAGGGATAGCTAATCGACCTCTTAATTTAGATTACAGAAAATACATATGATAACAGGACAGAATTTAGTCGGAGGAGAATGGCAATCTAACAATTCCTCAAAATATTTTAAAACTTCTAATCCAAAGACTGGGAAAAATCTATCTATAAGTTTTGAGCAAGCCTCTGAAGATCAAACTAATCTAGCTGTAGATTCAGCAACTTCAGTGTTTGAGTTATATTCAAATACAACTTTAAAAGAACGGGCTCAATTTTTAGGTATTATTCAAGATGAATTAAAAATTCTAAAACCTCAAATTTTATATTGTTATCAAGCGGAATCTTCATTTCCAGAGGGACGGGCTTTTGGTGAATTTGATCGAACTATGGATCAAATAGACCGGTTTATTGATTTACTCAATGAAGGGTCATTTCTTCAAGCCACTATTCAAACGCAATCCCCAGACCTAAGAAAAACTTTAGTTTCTATTGGACCCATAGTTGTGTTTGGTGCAAGTAATTTCCCATTAGCATTTTCTACAGCTGGAGGAGATACAATTTCTGCTTTGGCAGCTGGATGTCCTGTGATTTTAAAAGCTCACCCTTATCATGCAGGAACCAGCGAATGGGTTGCACGAGCCATTAATAATGCGCTAATTAAATGTGATTTACCTCTTGAAATATTTTCTCATTTAGGTGGCCAATCTTTTACTGTTGGAAGTCAATTGGTGATGCATCCTAACATAAAAGGAGTGGGCTTTACTGGAAGTTTTAAAGGAGGAAAAGCACTTTATGATATGTCTCAAAAAAGAATAGAGCCCATCCCTGTTTTTGCAGAAATGGGAAGTATTAATCCAGTTTTTATCTTAGAAAATAAATTAAAATCAGATATTAACTTAGCTGAAATTTTGGGTCAATCAATTGGTCTTGGTATTGGTCAATTTTGCACTAATCCGGGATTAATAGTTATTCACGATCCTCGAGAAGAAACAGATTTTATAAATTCTCTTCAAATGAAAATTAAAGAATTGAGTTTAGGACCTATGGTTCATTCACAAATTGAATCTAATTATAATCAACAGTTGATTCAATTAAAAAATAAAAAAGAGTTACTTCAAGTAACTGCTTCTGAAAATAGTTGTGCGGCTTTAGGAGTTACATCAGCATCAATATTTTTAGAGAACTTAGATCTGGCAGAAGAAGTTTTTGGTCCTTTTAGTTTGGTAGTTCAGTGTAAGGAATCATCAGAATTATTAGCCTTGGCTGCTAAATTACCAGGTCAGTTAACTGCTACGATTTTGGGAGATATTAATGATAGAAATATTCTACAAAAATTATT
The DNA here is from genome assembly GCA_913020075.1 of uncultured Flavobacteriaceae bacterium. Taxonomy (GTDB): domain Bacteria; phylum Bacteroidota; class Bacteroidia; order Flavobacteriales; family Flavobacteriaceae; genus MS024-2A. The sequence continues at coordinate 13,675 of CAJWAE010000038.1, read as the reverse complement.
ACCCATATTAAAAGAGAAAGCAGGAAGACTTCTTTTTGAAGGTGTTCCAACTGGAGTAGCTGTAACACAGGCCATGCAACATGGTGGCCCCTATCCGGCGACGACTGATTGTCGATTTACTTCTGTAGGTTCAGATTCAATTTATCGATGGTTGCGTCCTTTGTCTTATCAGGATTGCCCAAATGAATTATTACCTGCTGCTTTACAAAACGAAAACCCTTTACAACTCTCAAGAAAAGTTGATGGAGTATTTACAAATTCAGCAATATGAATATAAATGAAGTTTTAACTTTTGATTGCGTAGATGCCTATACTGCGGGAAATCCTGTACGTTTGGTTAAAGGTCCAAACCCTGTATTAAAGGGTATAACTATGGGCGAAAAGCGGCTTCATTTTTTAAAAGAATATGACTGGATTAGAACAGGCCTTATGTTTGAGCCTCATGGACACGATATAATGAGTGGAAGTTTTTATTATGATCCCATTAATTCTCAAAATGATGTAGCAATTTTATTTATTGAAACTAGTGGGTGTTTACCCATGTGTGGTCATGGTCTTATTGGAGCATTAACAATTTTATTAGAAGAAAAACTGATTCAGCCTAAATCAATTGGGAAATTAAAAGTAGAAACTCCTGCAGGATTAGTTCTAGCAAATTATTCACAAACACAAGGCAAAGTAAAATCAATAAAATTCACCAATGTACCAGCTTATTTAGCTTACACTGATATTGAAATTGATTGTTCCGGTATAGGTAAACTTAAGATGGATGTTTCCTATGGAGGGAATTTTTACGCTATTATTGATATTCAAAAAAACTTCAGAGGTATTGCTAAATATACTGCTGGTGAACTTATCGAATGGAGTCGAGAAATACGAAATAAGATTAATAAGCTATATGCTTTTATTCATCCATTAGATGAAAAAATAAAAGGTTGTAGTCATGTATTATGGGGTGGATTACCAACTCTAAAGGGTTCTAACGCAAGTAATGCTGTTTTTTATGGAGATAAAGCTATTGATCGGTCTCCATGCGGGACTGGAACATGTGCTCGAATGGCTCAATGGTTTGCCAAAGGAAAACTTAAAGTTGGCGATACTTTTGTTCATGAGAGTATTATAGGATCTGTTTTTACTGGACGTATTGAAAAAGAAGTGATTATTGGAAATATAAAAGGTGTGATTCCTAGTATTGAAGGCAGTTCAAGAATCATTGGATATAACCGTTTAATTTTAGATCCTAATGATCCCTATGTGAAAGGTTTTCAAGTAATATAATAATGGAACAGAAGAAAGTGATTATTATTGGAGGTGGAATAGTCGGGTTATCAACTGCCTATTATTTGAGTAAAGAAGGACACGAAGTTGTCGTCATTGACAAAGGAGACATAAAGACAGGAGCTTCACATGTTAATGCAGGGTATCTTACCCCTAGTCACATTGTTCCTATGGCAGCTCCAGGAATTATTTCTAAAGGCATAAAATGGATGTTTAACGCTTCAAGTCCTTTTTACATAAAACCCCGAATGAATAAAGATTTAATGGATTGGGGGTTAAAATTCATGAAATCTTGTACCGCAGAACATGTTCAGCATTCGATGAAAACTATTTTAGACATAAATCTTTTTAGTAAACAGCTTTATTTAGAAATGCAACAATCCGGATCTTTAGATTTTCATCTTGAAACTAAAGGTCTGCTAATGGCTTACCAAACGTCACATGCCGAGAAAGAAGAAGCAGAAGTAGTTGCATGGGCAAGAGATCTTGGATTAATAATTAAGCAACTTTCTAAACAAGAAGTTCAGGTTTTGCAGCCTGACGTATCAATGAATATTGAGGGTGCTTATTGGTATGAAAGTGACGCACATAGTACTCCAGAATTATTTATGAAAAACTTAAAAGAAACTCTAGTAAAAAAAGGAGTTACATTTATTTTAAACTCTACAGTTAGTGCTTTCCAAAAAAAAGATTCAAGGATAAATTCAGTAGTTACTGAAAAGGAAAACATTACTGCAGATGAGTTTGTAATCGCATCTGGGGCGTGGTCAGAAAGCCTTTTGAAAAGCTTGGAAATCAATCTTTCTGTTCAAGCGGGAAAAGGATATATGCTAAATGTAAATAAACATAATGGAATTAATTTACCTGCGATATTACTTGAAGCTAAAGTTGCTGTAACCCCAATGCAAGGTTTTACAAGATTTGGAGGTACAATGGAAATCTCGGGAATTAATAATAAGATTAATTCAAAACGAGTTGCTTCTATAGCCAAAGCAGCAGTAGATTATTATCCACAAATCGTCATTCCTCAAAAATCTATAGATGAGGTTAAATATGGATTAAGACCACTATCACCTGACGGTCTACCCTTTATAGGAAGACATCATAAAATTTCGAATTTGGTTTTGGCTACAGGTCATTCGATGATGGGATGGAGCTTAGGTCCAGCTACAGGTAAATTAGTAACAGAATTAATTTCGAATCAATCTTCTTCACTATGTCTAGTTCCTTTTTCACCAGAACGAACTTTTGGGAGAAAATTATTCAAAATTTAGATAAGCTTAACAGCCTCTTCAGCAAAATAAGTGGCTATTAGGTCTGCACCCGCACGTTTAAAACTCAGCAGCTGTTCAATCATTACCTGATCGTGATCTAACCATCCTTTTTCAGCTGCAGCTTTTAGCATTGAATATTCTCCGCTTACCTGATATGCCGCAATAGGAGCATCGACAAACTCTTTTAGATCTCTTATAATATCTAGATATGCTAATCCTGGTTTTACCATTACAATATCTGCTCCCTCTTCAATGTCTCGTTGTGCTTCTATAAGAGCCTCTTTACGATTACGAAAGTCCATCTGATAAGTTTTTTTATCACCAAATCCAGGTGAAGAGTCCAATGCATCTCTAAAAGGACCATATAAGGAAGAGGCATATTTAGCGCTATAACTCATAATCGCCATATTGGAATAGTTATTTTCCTCTAGCTTTTGTCGAATTTTTAAAATCCGTCCGTCCATCATATCACTTGGGGCTAAAATATCTGCTCCCGCTTGAGCATGAGATATAGCAATTTCAGTCAAAATTTCAACAGTTTGATCATTTAGAATTTTCCCTTCTTTGACAACTCCGTCATGACCAAACGAAGAATACGGGTCCAGCGCAACATCGGTCATAACAATCATTTCAGGCACTGTATCTTTGATGGTTTGAATTGCACACTGCATAAGTCCTTTAGGATTTAAAGCCTCTGTTCCTTTGTTGTCCTTAAGAATGTCAGGTACTTTCACAAAAAGTAAAACTGCTTTTATCTCAAGAGACCAAAGAGTTTTTATTTTTTCTTTAAATAGATCTAAAGAGAGACGATAGTAACCTGGCATAGATGGAATTTCTTCTTTAATATTTTTTCCTTCTACTACGAATAGCGGAGCAATAAAGTCATTTGGGGTCAGGGAGTGTTCCTGAACTAAAGCTCTTAAGCTTTTAGATTTTCTAAGTCTTCTATTGCGTTGTAATGGATACATATATATAGATTTAAGTATTTTTGCTATGGTATTCTTGTGAGTTTTGAATGTCTGAGGATATTTCTAATAAGCTCTCTTCTTCAGAGTTAGTATGGGTCTGTTCAGGTTGTTTTTTTAATGTTCCTAAAAGCATAATTAACATGGAGCTTAAAATCACAACTAGAAGAACACGCTCATCAATTGGGCTATTTTCGGTATTAATAAGTGATACATCTTTAAGTTGGATAAATAATAAAATACTAATAAGTCCTCGGGGGGAAATATAGGTGAGTGAATTCGGTTTTATTTTAAGACGGATTATTGTGAAATAAGCATAACGAATGATAAGCATGATCGAAACAATCAAAGCACCACTAATAATAGGTGTAATACTTGTAAAATTCATTATTTGGATAGAAAATCCAAAAAACAAAAAAAAGAAAGTTCTTACAATAAATGTCGATTCTGCTGTTAGAATATGAAATTCATGTAATCCTTTTTCAGTCTGTTCTAGATCTAAATAGCGGTGTAAAAAATTAGGGAGTAAAGTTTTAACATTGCTAAGGAAAACACCAAAAATAAAAATGGTCAGTAAAGCAGGAAGATGAAATAATTTGCCGATTGCATAAATCAGAATGAGTAATGCGAGTATTAAAAAAAATTTGACATGATGTTCAATTTGGTTTAAAAGCCTAAATAAAATATAGGTTATGACTAATGAAATTATTATGACACCGATAATTTGTAAACCCAAAGAAGCTATTGAAGAGCCGTCTATAAATGATTGTTTAGAATCCACTTGTCTTAATGCATAGTTGAAAATCACAATTCCTAAAATATCTGAAAATGTAGATTCATAAACTATAAAATCCCGATCTTGATTAAGTAATCCGACAGCAGAAGGAATTGCAACGGCACTGCTTATTATTGAGAGTGGAATAGCATACAAGAATGCACTCTGAGAATCCATGCCAAAAAAAAGGCTAAATAGCCATTGTAATCCAAAAATGTTAGCTGTAAGAATAATTAAAGCAGCCAAAAACCCTTTTAAAATAATTGGCAACTTTTCTCTGTTGATTTTTAGTTCAACTGCACCTTCCAATACAATTAAAATCAATCCAATTGTTCCAAGTACTGGAATAAGGTTGTCTAGAAAAGAAAAGCTATCATAGCCATATATGGTAGTTGCTATTCGCACTAAAATTCCAGTAAACATCAATAAAATGACTGAAGGAAATTTTGTTTTTCTAGCAAAAGCATCAAATAAATAAGAAAAGATAATTAGTAAAGGAAGTGTAAATAAGATAGAGAGTGAATTCATAATTAAGGAATTATGGGATAAAAAATACAATATTTAATTCATGTTTATATAATTAGTTATTTAGATCCAGCTTACAGGATTTTTTAATATTGAAATCAATTTAGCTTCTTCACTTTCTTTTTCAGGATGATAATCATATCGCCACTGAACATTGGGGGGTAAGCTCATCAAAACACTTTCAATACGCCCGTTAGTTTTTAATCCAAAGAGTGTTCCTTTATCATGTACTAAATTAAATTCAACATAACGCCCTCTTCTTATCTCTTGCCAATTTCGCTGATCTGAAGTGTAAGGAAGATCTTTCCTTCTATTTAAAATTGGTAAGTATGCTTCTAAAAAAGAGTCACCAACACTTGACACAAAGTTATAACGATCAGAAATACTGAAGACTTTATCTGCTCTTAGGTAATCAAAAAACAAACCTCCTATTCCTCGAGCTTCATCTCGATGTGCATTATAGAAATATGAATCACATTTATCCTTAAAATCAGAATAAAACTCAGTGTGATGTTCATCGCAAGCTTGTTTACATTGCTTGTGAAAATGTTTTGCATCTTCTTCAAACAAATAATAGGGGGTTAAATCTAAACCTCCACCAAACCATTGATCAATGCATTTTCCCGATTTATCGTACATCTCGAAATAACGATAATTAGCATGCACAGTTGGAGCCATTGGATTTTTTGGATGGATAACTAAGCTTAACCCACAGGCAGAAAAAGCAACATCACCTACCTTAAAATAAGCCTGCATACTTTCTGGTAAAGATCCATGAACCTGAGAAATATTCACTCCTCCTTTTTCAATCACAAAACCATTCTCTAATATCCTACTCCGTCCACCTCCACCTTCGGATCGCTTCCATACATCTTCTTTAAATTGAGCTTTGCCATCAACTTTTTCTAACCCTTTAGTAATTTGGTTTTGTAAATCCTTAATGTAGGAGTAAAATTGATTTTTCATAAGGTAAATATTACACCGAGTATTCCTTTACTGCATCCACAAAAGCTTTTGCGTGATCAACAGGAATATTCGGTAGAATACCATGACCTAAATTTACAATGTATTTATCTTTCCCAAATTCATTAATCATTTTATGAACTGAAGATTTTATTTCTGGAATAGGTGAGAGTAAACGTGTGGGATCAAAATTTCCTTGTAATGTAATTTGACCACCAGATAAATAACGTGCATTTCTTGCTGAACAAGTCCAGTCAACTCCAATAGCAGAAGCACCTGATCGGCCCATTTCATTGAGTGCAAACCAACAACCCTTTCCAAAAACAATTACAGGAGCATGATCTTTTAATGCAGTAACTATTTGTTGAAGATAATTCCAAGAAAAAAGTTGATAGTCTTCAGGTGAAAGTATTCCTCCCCAAGAGTCAAATAGTTGAACAACATGAACCCCTGATTTAATTTTTTCTTTTAAATAAGCTATTGTTGTATCCGTTATTTTCTGAAGTAATGTATGAGCTGCTTGAGGTTGACTAAAACAAAATTCTTTAGCTTTATCAAAAGTTCTTGAACCCTTTCCTTGAACTGCATAACACAAAAGTGTCCAAGGAGAGCCTGCAAATCCGATTAGAGGAACCCGATGGTTTAATTCTTTCGTTGTCATTTTAATCGCATCCATTACATAGCCTAAATGTTCATTAATATTAGGGATAATTATTTTTTCAACGTCTTGAACTGATCGAATTGGATTTGGAATCCAAGGGCCAGTTCCGTCTCTCATTTCAACAGGTATTTGCATGGCCTGAAGTACAACTAAAATATCACAAAATAAAATTGCAGCATCAGGTCCGACTTGGTCTATAGGCATAATAGTGATTTCTGTTGCTAATTCTGGTGTTTGGCAGCGCGTAAAGAAATCATATTTTGCTTTTATCTTCATGAAATCAGGCAAGTAGCGTCCTGCTTGTCGCATCATCCAAACAGGAGGACGAGTTACAGTTTCACCTTTTAGGGCTTTAAGAAAAAGATCATTTTTGAGCATGTTGTTGGGTTTCATAGTTTAGAATACTAAGTAAAAGTTGATTTTCACTTGGCGATTTGGCAATGCTATAATTTTTTGTATATCTTTTTAAGATTTCAGCTGTGGAAGTACCTATACAAAAACCATGAGAATAAGAATTCCAATCATTAGATTCAAAGTAACTTTTCACAGCGGAAGGACTAAAAAATAAAATTCCATCAAATTGTGTTTTTATGGATTTAGAATTGCTCAATGTGTTATATATTTCATGAATATCTAAAGTAATTTTAGTTTTTTTTAAAACAGCCTCAATTTCGGCTCTTCTTTGATTTCCACAAAAAAATGAAAAATGATCTTTTTTATATTTTTCTGATATAATAAAAGCTAATTCTGCTGAATTATCACTCATTTTAATAACTTTTAGTCCATTTTTTTCTAAAATTGATTTTGTTTTTTCTCCTACACAAAAACATTTTTTATCTTTAAATTGTTGTTTTAAATAATCATTATTTAAAGCATATTTAACTGCATTTTGACTTGTAAAAATCAAGTATTTATTAAGCTTATATTTTTTAATTTCAATGGGTATTGTTTTAATAAACGGATACTCTTCTAAAGAATAACCATTCTGTATCAATCGATCTTTTAATTGATGAGTAATAATTTTGGTAGCTAACAGTCGCATATCAAAGTTGTGATTTGATTTGTTTTATGATTTTCTTACCTCCTTGCTCAATCATCAATTGAGCTGCTTTAATCCCATAACCTTTAGCCTCATTTGTTGGAATCTCTTTTTTGTGAATAATTGCTGAAACTCCATCGGGTGAAAAAAGACCTCCTTCAAAACGTATGGTATTATCTGAAATAGAAGCATGTGCTCCAATTGGTGAGGTACAACCTCCCTCTAACGTGTTTAAAAAGCTACGTTCAATTTCTGCACAAATCTCAGTCTCTTTACAATGTATATTTTTTAATATTGTATTAATATTTTTATTTTGTTTCAGCGTTGTAATGCCAATAATTCCTTGAGCTGGAGCTGGGATCATCCAATCTAGTCGTTCATGATTGTTTTTAAGTAAACCCATCCTCTCTAAACCAGCCGAAGCAAAAATCGCACCACTCCAATTAGAAGAATTTAGTTTTTCTAAACGTGTTTTTAGATTTCCTCTTAGATTTTCTATTTTATGGTCTGGATTTTTTCGAAGCCATTGAGCCTTTCTTCTCAAGCTTCCTGAGCCAATAAAATCTTCTGAACCCCATCGTTTAAAATCAGGATGATGAACAACTACGTCATGGGCCGAACCTCTCTTTAAAAGTGCTGCTAACTTAACTTTTTTTGGCATTAAAGTTGGAACATCTTTTAAACTGTGAACCGCAATATCAATTTTATTATCTAACAGAGCACTATCTAGAGTTTTAGTAAAAACTCCCTGTATACCCATAGCATAAATCGGCAGTGTTGGATTTTGATCTCCATTAGTTTTCTGTAAAATCAATTCACAAATATGACCTAAAGATTCAAGTTGAACTTTGACTTGATTTGCTTGCCAAATGGCTAGAGGGCTATTGCGAGTTCCTATTCGTATCATTTCAGCTAAAATTTTCAGGGGTTAGTTGGAAAACATCTTTAAGTACAGCTACTGTTTCCTCAGCTTTTTGTGGATGATCTCTCAAGTATGCAGCAATTTTACTTGTGATTTTTTGAGCCATTTTTTCTGAAAACAAGTTTTCTTCTTCTATTTCATTTTTTTTGTGATTTACAAGAGCTATTTTCTCTTTAAAAGCCTTTAGAGTAGGCACATATTTACGATGAGAAAGCCACTCCAGAAATTCAGCTTTAACTTCTTCTAAAATCACTTCCGCCTGTGGAATGTATTTTTTTCTTTTTTCAAATGCGGCATCTGTAATTTGAGAGAGCTCATCAAGATGAATTACATTAACATTATTAAGTTCATTTACATCTAAGGCCACATTTCTTGGAATAGAAAGATCTAGTATGAGAATGGGTTTATTGTTATGAATGAGATTCTTTGTGATTGTAGGGTTTTGTGCTCCTGTAGCTACTATCAGAACATCGGCTTCATGAATGGCTGAAGCAAGCTCCCCAAAAGGTTTTACTATTACTGAAAATTTCCCAGCTATTTTTTCCGCCTTTTCTTGAGTACGATTTATTAGTACGATGTGATCATTTTCAGTGTGTTTTACGAGGTTTTCACAGGTGTTAGCCCCAATTTTACCTGTACCAAATAGAACAATGTTTTTCAGTGAGATATCAGAAACATTTTGCAAAATATACTGAACTGAAGCAAAAGCAACAGAAGTTGCTCCACTTGAAATTTCCGTTTCCGTTTTAATTCTTTTACTCGCCTGGATAACAGCATTAATAATTCGTTCAAGTGAGCCTTGAGTTAAACCCATTTTTTTAGAACGATAAAAACCCTGTTTGATTTGTCCAATTATCTCAAAATCTCCTAAAATTTGACTTTCTAAGCCTGTGCCAACTCTAAAAAGATGGTGAAACCCTTCTTCTTCATTGAAAGTGTAACCGATTTTTTGAAAAGTTTTGAAATCTCCTTCAGAATGACTACACAAAAGATTAATTAATTTACTTTCATTCTCTACCCATCCATATAATTCTGTACGGTTACAGGTATTGATTACCAAAAGATCTTTGATTCCTAGATTTTTAGCGTCTAAAAAGAGAGCATGGAGATTGGAATCATTTAAACTAAATTCACTCCTTATACTTATATCAGCTGTTTTATAACTTACCCCAATACATTGGAAGTATTTCATTTCACCAAAAGTTTATATTAAAATTTATTTTGCAAAAGTAACTCAGCAGGGTGGCAAAAAGTATCGCTAAAAAGTTTTTAAATAACTAATAAAGTTTTTTTTATTTTTTTTTTGATAAACTTTAAAAAGTCACTATTTTTGTACTCTAAGCAGATGGGATATCGCTATTTAGAATCAATATAAATAAAAACTTTTTTTTTTATGCAATTTAAAAACAACGACAAAAGGTCATTAGAAGTAACTTCTTTTGATGACGGTTTTTCTGTTTTACGTTTAAAAAATGAAACTGAGTTTAAAACTGTTGAAAAATACCCCGTAGGACATGAGCATATTCAATTTCATTTTTGTCTAAAAGGTAAGATGTGTTTTACATTTAATGAAGGAAATTATTCTTTTCCATTATTAGAATCTCACTCAATGCTTTTATACAATCCCCAAAAAGCATTACCTATTGAAGTTGAATTGGAACCTAGTAGTTGGTTAATTAGTGTTCTTGTTTCAATCAAAAAATTTCATTCTTTATTTTCTTCTGACGCTGACCATATTTCTTTTTTAAGTACTGAAAACGCATCAAAAAAATATTATGATAATCAGCCATTTAATTCTTCGATTGCAATTGTTTTAAGCCAAATTCTACAAGCTAAAGTTCATGATAGTATTAAATCATTATACTTCAAAGGAAAAGTTTATGAATTATTGAGTTTGTATTTTAATAAAAGTGAAGATCCTTCTATTGAACAATGTCCTTTCTTAATTGATGAAGAAAACGTTCGAAAAATAAGAATGGCTAAAGATATCATTTTAGATAGAATGATTGATCCTCCCTCTCTAATTCAATTGGCATCTGAAATAGGACTTTCATTAAAAAAATTAAAAGAGGGCTTTAAGCAGCTTTACGGAGAGACCGTATATGCCTATTTATTAGACCATAAGATGGAAGAAGGTAGAAGAATGCTTGACTCTCAAAAATTCAATGTGAATGAAGTTGGAACTAATTTGGGATATAGTACTGCGAGTCATTTTATTGCAGCATTCAAAAAGAAATATGGAACGACACCTAAGAAATATATAGGTTCAGTATCTTTGTGAAAAATTTGAAATGAAAGGAGTTTTATTGGTCAATTTGGGTTCTCCAGACAGTACTAAAACGAATGACGTAAGAAATTATTTAGATGAATTTTTGATGGATGAAAGGGTAATCGATTTACCTAAATGGCTACGCACTTTCTTAGTCAAGGGAATTATTTTAAAAACCCGACCCAAAAAATCAGCAAAAGCATATAAAAAGATATGGTGGAAAGAAGGATCACCACTAATTGTTCTTTCAGAACGTTTGCAACAAAAGGTTCAAAAGAAAGTTTCGGTCCCAGTAGAATTAGCAATGCGTTATGGAAAACCTTCTATTTACTCAGGACTAAAAGCTCTTGAGGACCAAGGTGTAGATGATGTTTTTATAATCCCTTTGTATCCTCAATTTGCAATGGCTACAACAGAAACCATTTTGATATTAGCAGAAAAACTTCGTAAAAAATATTTTTCTCAAATGGAATTTACTTCCTTACCTTCTTTTTATAATCATCCAGATTATATCAAGGTTTTAGGAAACAGTATTCAAGAATCTATCCAGGGTAAAGATTGGGAGCATTTACTGTTTTCTTATCATGGTATTCCAGAACGGCATATTAGAAAATCAGATATTACCCAGTCACACTGTAAAATAGATGGAAAATGCTGTTTTACAGAATCCCCAGCTCATGCCTATTGTTACAAGCACCAATGTGAAATGACTTCTATTAAAGTAGCTGAATATCTGGATTTAAAACCAGGAACATATTCTACTATTTTTCAATCCAGAGTTTCAATTATTGGCTCTTGGTTAAAGCCCTATACTGATAAAACCATCGCTCAATTTGCAAAAGAAGGAACCAAAGAATTGGCTATTGCTACTCCCGCTTTTGTTTCGGATTGTTTAGAGACATTAGAAGAAATAGGTATGGAGGCTGCAGAAGATTTCAAGGAAAAAGGTGGAAAGCATTTGCATGTAATTCCTTGTATAAATGATCGTGAAGATTGGATTAAAGTTCTCAGTCGATGGATTGATGAATGGGCTTTATACAAAAGCGTTAAATGAAAAATACAGAGACTGAACTTCTAGGAATTCAATCCATACCTAAATTATTAATTAAACAAGCTGTTCCAGCTTCAATTGGGATTTTAGTGATGTCACTAAATATTTTAATTGACACTATTTTTGTAGGTCAATGGATCGGTTCTAATGCGATAGCAGCTATAAACGTAGTTTTGCCGGTCTCTTTTTTTATAGCTGCTTTGGGAATGTCTATTGGTATTGGCGGTGCTTCAATTATATCGAGAAGTTTAGGTAAAAATAATTTTGAAAAAGCAGAGAATACCCTTGGGAATCAAATAACTCTAACTTTATTGCTAACTATTTTTGTCGTTATTTTTGGTTTAATTTTTGTTAATCAGATTATACCTTTATTTGGCGGAAAGGGAACTTTATTTTCTCTAGCAAAAACCTATTATGTTATTGTAATGTATGGTGTTCCCGTCCTGGCATTTTGTATGATGTCAAATAATACTATCCGAGCAGAGGGAAAGCCTAAAAATGCAATGTATGCAATGCTATTACCTTCTGTATCCAATTTACTTTTGGATTATATGTTTATTAACGTTTTTGATTGGGGGATGGCAGGAGCTGCTTGGGCAACTACTTTATCTTACGGTGTTTGTGCTTCATATATTATTTATTTTTTTATTTCAGGTAAATCTATTTTACGCCCTAGTTGGCAAGCGTTTAAACTCAAGCTAGCGTTGGTAAAAGAAATATGTTCCTTGGGCTCTGTCACATTGGCTCGACAGGCTATGGTGAGTATTACTGTTTTGTTAGTCAATAATATTTTATTTTCATTTGGAGGAGAGTCTTCTATTGCAGTTTATGCAATTCTTAGTAGAATGTTAATGTTTGCAACCTTTCCTGTTTTTGGAATTACTCAAGGTTTTTTACCTATTGCGGGATATAATTATGGAGCGAAAAATTGGGAACGTGTTCGACAAGTAATTAATATTTCGATTGGATACGCAACTTTTTTAGCAACACTAGTTTTTATTTTGATATTTTTCTTTGCAGAACAAATCCCTGGACTTTTCTCAAAAGACGCTTTAGTTTCTTCAGAAACACCTTCAGCACTTCGATATGTTTTTGCAGCTCTTCCAATTGTTGGTATTCAACTTATTGGGGCAGCTTATTTTCAAGCAATAGGAAAAGCACTTCCAGCACTATTACTTACTTTAACTAGACAAGGTTTATTTTTCATACCATTGTTGTTTTTACTTCCTCAATATTACGGCGTAATTGGAGTTTGGATGGCATTTCCGATAGCTGATATTTTATCAACGTTATTAACCGCTTATTTTTTAAATAAAGAAATTCGTAAAAAATTGTTTACATAAAATTTTTGTGCCCATTAAAATTCTTATTTAGATTCAAATAAGAATTTAAAAATTATTTTTATACTTTTAGTTATTATTAATCCTATTATTATGAAATTCAATCGATTAAAATCAATCAACTTCTTTCTTTCTTTTTTTCTAATGTTATTGACGGTTCAACCGTTTTACGCACAACGTAAAAAAAGAACAAAACAATCAGTATCCGTTAGTTTTCCTGAAAAAACATATGAATCACTTTCATATCGATCTATTGGACCTCACAGAGGGGGACGTTCTTCTGCTGTTACTGGAGTCCCAGGAAAACCTAACCTTTTTTATTTTGGATCAACAGGCGGTGGTGTCTGGAAAACTGAGGACGGTGGGCAAACTTATAAAAACATATCTGACGGATATTTTGGAGGAAGCATTGGGTCGGTTGCTGTATCTAAAAGTGATCCTAATGTTATTTATGTAGGAGGAGGAGAAGTAACAGTTCGAGGTAATGTATCTTCTGGATATGGCGTTTGGAAAACTGAAGATGCTGGTAAAACATGGAATTTTTTGGGATTACCTAAATCAAGACACATACCAAGAATTGTGATTGATCCAAATAATGCTGATATTGTTTATG
>CAJWAE010000037.1 GCA_913020075.1 uncultured Flavobacteriaceae bacterium | reverse complement strand
GAGGTCTCCTATTCTTAGTGCAGTTAAACAAGCAAACAAGAAAGCATTCTTTAAGCTAGAATTTTTCTCCTCTGTATTTTCAAGTTTTCTAAACTCCTCTATAGTCAAGTAGACTATTTCAGGTTTAGTCTCAGGGAGTAGCTTAACATTAAACTTCAGGTCTTGTATGTAACCTTCTTCTTTTGCCTCCTTTAAAAGAAATCTTAACCTCTTAAAGTATTTATTTGCTGAAGCTATGCTGAGGTTCTCTCCATCAATTTTGATTGCCTTGTCTGTGAGATAGTCATAGAATTTTTTTGCTTCTTCTCTTTTGTTAATCTGTTTAAATGTTATGGTTTTTGGGAAGGCTTTTTGGAAGTGACTGAGCATTGTATTGTAACTAGCCTTTGAACTATTGTCCTTTATTCTATTAATCTCTTTAACTAAGTAGGCATAAACAAGCGTCTTGCTTTTCTCTGTGTCCTCTAGGTCATACTCTTCATTTATGATACTCTTTTCCCACTGACTAGCAATAAGTCTTGCCTTTTCTAAGTAATCTTTATTTTGCTGTCTCTGTGATGGAGTTCTTGGGTTCTGAATTAGTTTAAAGTCTAAAAACCTTCTTTTTCTCTGTGCCTTTTTTTTTCCATCAATGTCAACATAGTAACCCATATGACAATCAAGGATAATTGATGTTGTACCATCCTTATTTTCTCTTTCTCTAATTTTAACCCTACTACCTTTCAAGTGACATAAATTTTAAAAGTGACACAAAAAACTGCTTTAAGTGACACAGGAGTGACACAAATATAGGAAGTTAATCTAAATTAATGAAATTTAATAGTAATAGAATGACAGTAAAAGTAGGCTATTAGGAAGATAATAGAGTTTAATGGTTATAGCACCATATACTCTACAATAATTTGCCCTAAATTCCAACTAGGTATATAGTAAGTGTAAACCGAATCTTCAAGTATTTCATTAAAAATTCGTTTTTGTAAAACTGAAGAATTTCCTGTAATAATAGTCAATGAGAAAGATCCTTTTTCTTTTACTTGTGCTAAAGTTTCTTTAACAATTACCATGGCTTCTTTATGACGAATTCCGTGAAGATCTATGGTTTTAATCATTTTTAAATACTTTTTATTCTACTTAATAAATGCTAAGTAAATCATTAATTAGAATAACCAAAACGTTTTAATTGATCTGAATCAGAACGCCAATTTTTAGAAACCTTGACATATAATTCTAGATGTATTTTTTTACCAAAAAAGTTTTGTAGAGATCTCCTAGCAGATATACCAATTCTTTTTAGGGCACTACCTTTATGACCAATAATAATGCCTTTTTGTGTTTCTCGTTCCACCATTATTATTGATCGAATTTTAATAATTTTAGCATTTTCATGGAATTCTTCTGTTACAACTTCAGTAGCATAAGGAATTTCCTTGGAGTAATATTCCAATATTTTTTCTCGAATGGCTTCATTCACAAAAAAGCGTTCCGGTTTATCCGTTAATTGGTCTTTAGGAAAATATGGTGGAGAAGAAGGCAAATGTCCAATTAGAATTTGCAATAATTCAGGTATGAAAAAATTGGTAAGAGCTGAGATTGGATAAACGGTTGATTCTGGGAATAACGATTGCCAATGAGCAACTGTTGACTCTAGTCCATTCTGATCTGCCAAATCAATTTTATTGATTAAAATCAATAAGGGAGATTTTGTTTTCTTTATTTTTTCAAATAAAACTTCATCTTTTAGTGGGATTTCATCAACAGTTACCATGTATAAAAGAATATCCGCATCTACTAGTGCTTCTTTCACAAATTTCATCATAGAATTTTGCATTTCATAAGCAGGTTTAATTACACCTGGAGTATCTGACAAAACCATTTGAAAATCATCTCCATTAACAATTCCTAAAATACGATGCCTAGTTGTCTGTGCTTTAGCAGTAATTATTGATAAATTTTTTCCAATTAAGGCATTCATTAAGGTAGACTTACCCACGTTAGGATTTCCAATGATTGAAACATAGCCAGACTTATGTGTATTTTTTTCCAAAATAAAATTACAATTTTTCAAAGGTAGCTATAAATAAAGCGATGATATTCATTCATTTTTAGTTGATTTGAATAAAATGCCCCCCTAATCGTAAATCATTAAACATATACATATTAATATTTATATTAGCATTTAACACAAAAATAAGATGAACTTAGATTTATTAAGTAAGTATCCCTCAATTGATGATCTAAGAATAAAAGCTAAAAAACGAATTCCTCCTTTTGCTTTTGATTATTTAGATGGAGGTTGCAACGAAGATGTTAGTTTAAAAAGAAATACATCTGAAATTAGAGAGGTACTATTAGAGCCTCGTTATCTAAGAAATAAGGGTAAAAGCTCAATTAAAACTACTCTTTTTGGTAAAAAATATGATGCTCCTTTTGGAATTGCACCTGTTGGACTCCAAGGGCTTATGTGGCCTAATTCTTCTGAAATATTGGCTAAAGCTGCCTGTAAGCACAATATTCCTTTTCTACTTAGTACAGTAACTACAATGGATATTGAACGTGCATCTGAACTAACTGAGGGGAATGCATGGTTTCAATTATATAATCCTATAAAAGATTCTATGAGAAATGATTTAATAGATCGTGCTTCAGTAGCAGAATGTCCAGTTTTAGTTTTATTAAGTGATGTTCCTACTTTTGGTTATAGACCTAGAGATTACAAAAATCATCTGGCAATACCTCCTAAAATGACGATTAAAAATATCTTTCAGGTATTGAGTAGACCAACTTGGGCTGCTAGAACATTAAGATATGGTATACCTAGTTTTAAAACCTTAAAGCCTTACATCCCGGAGGGGACTACTTTAAGGCAATTGGGTTATTTCATGGACAAAACCTTTTCAGGAAAACTTAACAAAGAAAACATTAAACCTATTAGAGACCGTTGGAAAGGAAAATTGATTCTAAAAGGAGTTGCATCTGAACGTGATGTTCAGGATGCTATTAAAATTGGTTTAGATGGAATTATTTTATCAAATCATGGTGGAAGACAATTAGATGCATCCGAATCTACTATCCATGTTTTAAAACGGATTCAAGAAAAGTACTCTAGTCAAATTGAAATAATGCTTGATAGTGGTCTACGTTCGGGACCTGATATAGCTCGAGTTATTGCAAATGGGGCAAAATTCACTTTTATGGGGAGATCATTTATGTATGGAGTAGCGGCTCTTGGGGATCGAGGAGGGGATCACACTATATCAATTTTAAAAAAGCAATTTCAACAAGTAATGGATCAACTTTGCTGTGAAAGAGTTAGTGATTTGCCTTCACATTTAATTAAATAAATACTTTTGAACTATTCTACTTTTTCAATTAAGGTTAATTATGATTTTTTTATTAGATATTCTGTAGATTTGTAAAAAAGACCTTAACTAAATTCTAAATTATAATCAAATGAAAAATCTTTATTATGTAATGTTTGTATCAGTTTTGTTTATTAGCTGTCAAAATCAAACATCAGAACCTGTAAAAGTTTCTGAAGAGTTAGTAACAGATAAAACTGACGAACCACAAGGACCACATACTTCATCTGAATGGAAAATATGGGCCTATAGTACAGCCGCTCCCTCATTTATTGCTTCTGACTGTACGGTCGTAGATGTAGATGGTGCTGTTTTAAGAGAAGGAACAAATGGATGGACTGCAATGGCAGCAAATCCAAGAGGTATGGCAGATTCAGAAAATGGATGGAAAGATGCACATGAAGCAATGCCAATGGTTGGAGATGCTCAGGCCATGAAATGGGCAACGGCATATATGGGTGGTAAAACTCCTGAGATTGATCATGATGGTTGGGCATGGATGCTTCATGGTGATATGGGAGAGGATAATACTAAACATTTGGTTTTTAATAAAGAAGATGCAGCTCCTGGACAATGGATTGAATCTGGATCACATTTAATGCTATTTCCAAAAGACCCTACTAGATTAGAAGGTAATTCAACAGATTTTAATTCTGGTGCTCCTTACATAATGTTTAAAGGAACTGGATATGATCACTTGATGATTCCTGTTGAAGGATATTTTAATTATCAAGACTCAAAATAATTATTTACTCTTTTTAAACTAACATAAAAACTCCTTGTATGTACAAGGAGTTTTTTGTTTAATATAGGATTTCATCTAATTTGATGTCTAATAATAAAAAACCCTCTAAATTAGAGGGTTGTTGTAGCGAGGGCAGGACTCGAACCTGCGACCTTCGGGTTATGAGCCCGACGAGCTACCACTGCTCTACCTCGCGATTTGAAATGCAAAATTACGTAATAATAAAACCCTACGCAAAATCTTTACACTATAAATAAAATCCTTCTTTGGAAATAGAGTATTTTTGCCATCAAATTAAATCTATGAGTAGTATAGTTGCTATAGTAGGAAGGCCAAACGTTGGAAAATCCACTTTTTTTAATCGAATGATTCAAAAGAGAGAAGCTATAGTTGATGCAGAAAGCGGAGTTACTCGAGATCGTCATTATGGTAAATCTGATTGGAATGGTAGGGCCTTTACTTTGATTGATACAGGTGGATATGTTGAAGGCAGTGATGATATTTTCCAGAAAGAAATTGACAAGCAAGTTAATCTAGCTATTGATGAAGCAGATGCAATTATATTTATGGTAGATGTGACTGATGGAGTTACTGGTATGGATGAAACAGTAGCAAATTTATTACGCCGTTCTCAAAAGCCTATTTTTCTTGCAATTAATAAAGTAGACAATGCACTTAGAGTAGATGATACTATGGAATTTTATTCCCTAGGGTTTGAAAATCTTTATTCAATTTCTAGTGTTAATGGGAGTGGAAGTGGTGAGCTTTTAGATAGTCTTATTCAAAGCTTACCAAAAGAACAAGAAAGAGAGGAAGATGCTCTTCCTCGTTTTGCTGTAGTAGGCCGACCCAATGCAGGAAAATCTTCTTTTATAAACGCATTAATTGGTGAGGACCGTTACATAGTAACTGATATAGCAGGAACTACTAGGGATAGTATAGATACCCAATATAACCGTTTTGGGTTTGATTTTAATCTAGTAGATACTGCAGGAATTAGAAGAAAAGCAAAAGTAAAAGAAGACATTGAATTTTATTCAGTTATGCGCTCAGTTCGTGCAATTGAATATTCTGACGTTTGTCTCCTAGTCGTAGATGGAACAAGAGGATTTGACGGACAAGTGCAAAATATTTTTTGGCTAGCACATCGAAATAATAAAGGAGTTGTTATTTTAATTAATAAATGGGATTTAGTTGAAAAGGACACAAATGCTGTAAAAGCATATGAAGCCAAGATTAAAGAGGAAATATCTCCATTTGTAGATGTGCCTATTGTTTTTATTTCTTCCTTATCAAAACAAAGAATATTCAAAGCAGTTGAAACTGCAGTAGATGTTTACAAAAATCGTTCTCGAAGAATACCAACAAAAGCTTTTAATAACATAATGTTGCCTATCATCGAAAAGAATCCACCCCCAGCTTATAAAGGGAAATTCGTGAAAATCAAGTTTTGTACTCAGTTGCCTACACCTCATCCACAATTTGCATTTTTTTGTAATTTACCTCAATACATAAGAGACCCTTATCGCAGGTTTTTAGAAAACAAATTGCGAGAAAAATATGATTTTAACGGAATACCAATTCAAATATTTTTCAGAAAAAAATAAATCTAAAGTTTCTCTTTAAGTTTAACTAAGCTTGCTTTTATTCCTTCAAGTTTTGTGAGTAAATCCTCGTTAGGATTGTCAGAAGATTTAAGTTTAAGTTGTTTTTTTGCCCCTTGAAGAGTCATTCCTTTTTCTTTCACTAAGTGATAGATAAACTGAATAGTTGTTAAATTTTCAGGAGTATATTTTCGAGCGCCACTTTGTTTTTTTTTAGGCTGAATTTCTTCAAATTCTTTTTCCCAAAAACGGAGCAATGAAGTCTTTACACTAAATGCCTTTGCAACCTCACCAATTGAATAATAACGCTTATCAGGGAGGTTTAAATACATATTTAGTCCATGGATTGGTTTTCTTGCTTAGCTTGATTTACAAGAGCATCAAATTCTTTTTGAGAAAGATTTCCATAATAAAAATTTAATGGATTAATCCGTTTATTGTCTTTGAAAATTTCATAATGCAAATGAGGGCCAATTGAACGTCCAGTGTTTCCAACATAACCAATTATTTCTCCTCTTTTTACTTTTTGTCCTCTTCTGACACTGTACTTGCTAAGGTGACCATACAGGCTTACATAACCAAAACCATGATCAATGCGGATATGATTTCCATACCCTGAAGATCTATTATCAGCTCTTTTTACAATTCCATTTCCTGTTGAATATATTGGAGTACCCTTTTTTGCTGAAAAATCCATTCCCCAATGGAAACGTTTTTTTTTGGTAAAAGGATCTTTTCGATATCCATAACCAGAAGCCATCCGGGTTAGATCTTTATTTTTTATAGGTTGGATTGAAGGAATAGCATCAATTAAAACAGCTTTATTAAATGCTAGGCGTTCAATTTCATCTAAAGAACGTGATTGAACTACAGTTTGTTTAGTTAAAATATCTAAACGCTTGGCGGTGTTAATAATCAATTCAGAATTATCAAAACCTTCCAGGTCTTTGTACCTATTTACTCCTCCAAAACCTGCAAGTCTTTGTTCTTTTGGAATAGGGCTTGCCTCAAAATAAACTCGATAAAGATTATTATCTCTTTCCTCAATATTGGAAACAACAGCCTCTACTTGTGACAATTTTTTATTTAGAATGTCAAGTTGTAATTCATAATTTTGCAGAGCTCTTTTTTGGGTAATTTCCACTGGAGTGTTAAACGTATCAGAGTTTAACAAAATCAGTAAAGAAATAAGTCCAAAAAGGAAACTAGACAGAATGAATAAAACGAAATTAGAAATTCGACTTTTATTGGTAACGTCAATTGATCGATAGGAAAGCGTCTCAGGATCAAAATAGTATTTAACTTTACTCATGAAGTCTTATAAATTTTCATTTCTTTTGTATTAAATAATTACAAAAGATAACACAAAGATACAAAAATTTGAATCGATTAATAGAATTTAACCATGTTGCCAAATACAATGCAATTATAATTTTAAAGTAAGTAAGGAATGAAGTCTACAGAAATTAGAAAACAGTTTTTAGATTTTTTTGCTTCTAAAAATCATTTGATTGTCCCTTCCTCTCCAATGGTAATAAAGGATGATCCAACCTTGATGTTCACTAATGCAGGGATGAACCCTTTTAAAGAATATTTCCTTGGGAATGCTATTTCAAAATCAAATCGAATTTCAGATACTCAAAAATGTTTACGTGTTTCAGGAAAACATAATGATTTAGAAGAGGTTGGAATTGATACTTATCACCATACTTTTTTTGAAATGTTGGGAAATTGGAGTTTTGGAGACTATTTTAAAAAAGAGGCGATTTATTGGGCCTGGGAATTACTAACAGATGTTTACAAAATAGATCCTAAAAAACTATATGTTACTATTTTTGAGGGATCTCAAAAAGAAAAAATTGAAAAGGATAATCAAGCTTATGACTTTTGGAAAACATTTTTACCCGATGAACGGATACTTTTAGGGAATAAAAAAGATAATTTTTGGGAAATGGGAGATCAGGGTCCTTGTGGTCCATGCTCCGAAATACATGTTGATATTCGCTCTGAAGAGGAAAAGAAAAATTTTCCTGGTGCAGATTTAGTAAACAAAGATCATCCTCAAGTTATTGAAATATGGAATTTAGTTTTTATTGAATTTAATCGAAAAGCAGACGGAAGTTTGGAACAATTGCCTCAAAAGCATATTGATACTGGTATGGGCTTTGAAAGACTTTGTATGGTTCTCCAAAACAAAACTTCAAACTATGATACAGATGTTTTCTCACCTCTTATTAGTCAAATTGAAATCTTAACTGATTCCAAATATGGAGAGTCTGAAAATATTGACAGAGCTATTCGAGTTATTTCAGATCACCTTCGAACAGTTTATTTTGCTGTCGCCGATGGTCAGCTGCCAAGTAATAATGGAGCAGGCTATGTGATACGTAGAATTTTACGAAGAGCAATTAGATATGGATTTACTTTTTTAGATCAAAAAGAACCTTTTATCCATCGTTTAGTTAAAACACTTTCTAACCAAATGAGCGATCAGTTTCCGGAGCTTTTAAGAGAACAAGAACTTGCTTTCAATGTAATTAGAGAAGAAGAGAAATCGTTCTTAAAAACCTTAGATCAAGGATTGATTATTTTAGAGTCAATTTTAGTAAAATCAGAAGATATGATTATCGAAGGAAGCAAGGTCTTTGAGTTATACGATACTTTTGGTTTTCCTTTTGACCTAACATCTTTAATTGCTAGTGAGCGGGGTTATACAACAGATGAAATTGGTTTTAATAAAGCCATGGAGGTTCAAAAGTCCAGATCCCGAGCTGCTGCTGTTTCAAAAGCTGGAGATTGGGTTATTTTGATTAAAGATATTTCAGAAAAATTTATTGGTTATGATAACCTTACTAGTAAAGTAAAAATCACTCGCTATCGTAAAATGACGACTGTAAAAGATGGAGATTTTTATCAATTAGTTTTCAATCTAACTCCTTTTTATCCTCAGGGAGGTGGACAATTAGGAGATAAAGGATATCTAGAATCCAAGAATGGAGATATTTTTTATATCACAGACACTAAAAAAGAAAATAATCTTATTGTTCATTACACTAAAAATATTCCAGAAAAACCTGACGGAAACTTTACAGCATTTGTAGATACTAAAGAACGTCAAAGTTCATCTTGTAACCACACTGCAACACATTTGATGCATCAAGGACTAAGAACTGTTTTAGGAAATCATGTAGAGCAAAAGGGGTCAATGGTTCATTCAGGAATGTTCCGGTTTGATTTTTCTCATTATGCTAAAGTAACTGCTAATGAACTAAAAGATTTAGAAGAATTTGTCAACTCTCGTATTAAAGATAAATTACCTCTTGAGGAAGGAAGAGAAACACCTTATGAAAAAGCAATTCAAGAAGGAGCAATGGCTCTTTTTGGCGAAAAATATGGAGACAGTGTTAGAACTGTTCGCTTTGGGAATTCTATCGAATTATGTGGAGGTACTCACGTGTCTAATACCTCTGGTATTTGGTATTTTAAAATTATATCAGAAAGTGCTGTTGCTTCTGGAATTAGACGTATTGAAGCCATTACGGGTGAAGCTGCTAAAAACTATTTTGAAAAGCAGTCCACTATATTAGAAGATGTCAATCAATTATTAAAACAAGCTCAAGATCCTATAAAAGCAATCCAATCATTACAATTTGAAAACATAGCATTAAAAAAAGAGTTAACGGTTTTGTCAAAGCTAAAAGCTCAAGCTTTAAAGCAAGATTTAAAAAAAGAAATTAAATCTATAAATGAAATTCAATTTATTGCCAAAGAAGTAGATTTAGATGCTCAGGGAATGAAAGATTTAGCTTTTGAATTGGGAAGTGACATTAGAAATGTGATAATTGTATTGGGTTCTCGAAAAACAGGAAAACCGCTTTTGAGTTGTTATGTCTCTAAACCTCTAGTAAATGATCATGGCAAAGACGCAGGAGTTATAATTCGCTCGCTTGGAAAATTCATACAAGGTGGAGGAGGTGGACAGCCCTTTTATGCTACAGCTGGAGGTAAAAATATAGAAGGAATTCCAAAGGCAATTGAAAAAGCAGAAGAAATTTGTTTCAGTTAATTTTTTCAACTATAGGTGGAAAATTTCCAATTATTTGTTGAACAAACAGAGCGATACGTTCATCTCTTTTTTTAAAATTCTCTTGTATCCCCCCTCTTCCTTTTCCTTGCCAAATTAATTGCCTGTTAGTTGCATCAATAATGTTAATAAACAAGGTTCCTTCTGTTTGGGTCCTTATAGTACTTCGATTAGGACCCCAAAACCATGGATTAAAGCCCCATCCAAATCCATAAGTATTTGAAATATCTACGTAAATTTTTTCTTTTGCTTTGGTTGTAAAGCCAATCAATAGATCTGGTGTTT
The DNA here is from genome assembly GCA_913020075.1 of uncultured Flavobacteriaceae bacterium. Taxonomy (GTDB): domain Bacteria; phylum Bacteroidota; class Bacteroidia; order Flavobacteriales; family Flavobacteriaceae; genus MS024-2A. The sequence continues at coordinate 6,772 of CAJWAE010000037.1, read as the reverse complement.
CAGATTTAGATAATCCTTTTGCACTCATTTGAAAATCTAAAGCTTTTAAAATTCTTTTTTTATCCAAGTCAGAAATTTTTACTTGATCAATTTCAGGTTTAAAATAAGCAAATGTTTTATAATTTGAAAAGTCTACACTTCTATCGAAATCGGAGTAAACCTTAACCGATGAACAGGAAACGAACAGTAATAAAGTTATTACTAATAATAAATATTTCATAATTATAAATTTATTTGTTACACTAATATAGTGGTTTTATGTTTTTAAAATTTATCCCGTAAGTAATTATGTTCTTTTAGGATTATAACCATAAGGACAATGCCTGCAGTTATTTTTACAACAGGTTCCTCTTTTCAGATGGTACTGAGCTGTAAAAACCTTATAACCTTCACTTGTCAAATAAAAATCTTCTTCCAAAGGCATTTGTGGTCCCAGTGTCATTTTATAGTACTTTTGAACATGAAATTTTTTAACTTATTCAAAAATAGTATAAATCAGCAGCTTGATGTCTTTGAGGGATACTCAATTGTAATTAAACGAGAAGATTTAATTCATCCTATAGTTTCGGGAAATAAAATCCGAAAGCTTAATTATGTGTTTCAGGATATAAAAGAAAAAAATATTTTATGTGTTTTGACCTTTGGAGGGGCTTTTTCAAATCACCTAGCTGCGACTTCAGCTGCTGGAAAAATACTTAATGTAAAAACGATTGGAATAATTCGAGGAGAAGAATGGCAAACTAAAATTAGCGAAAGTCAAACGCTTGTTTTTTGCAAAAATGAGGGAATGGAACTTTATTGTGTTTCCAGAGAAGAATATAGATCTAAAGAATTTGGAAATATTGTAAGAGGAATCGTAACAAAAAATTCAAAAATAAGAATTATTCCAGAAGGAGGAACAGAGCCTTTGGCAATTAAAGGTTGTGAGGAAATATTACAAAAAGAGGATATTAATTTTGATGTGGTTTGTTCAAGCGTAGGAACAGGAGGGACTTTGTCGGGACTAATTAATAGTGTTGCTCACCATCAAAAAGTGATTGGCTTTAATGCATTAAAAAACCCTAAAATCAATTTGATAGTTTCTAATTTTACAAAACAACAAAATTGGTTCATTAATCCTGATTATACTTTCGGCGGTTATGCCAAAGTAACTGATAGACTTATTGCTTTTATGAATCAATTTTATCAACAATATGAGATTCCTTTAGATCCAATTTACACTGGAAAGATGCTTTTTGGTATTTTTGATCTAATAAAGCAAAAGAAATGGATATGGGGAAAGAAGATATTGGTTATTCACACTGGAGGACTTCAAGGAGTAGCAGGGATGAATTTTCAGCTTCAAAAAAAAGGAAAAGTTCCTTTGGAGTATGGCAATTCTTACTTTTAATCTCACTTGTTTTTTCTTTAGGCTCTTGTGGAAGCAGTCGAAAAGTAGTCATTCGAGAAACACAAACGAAACAAAATACAAAAGAAGTTTCCAAAGTATCAGAAAAAAAGAGAACTATAACTTTCCTCAAAAAAAATCTAAATACTCAAGAAAAAATTAACCAATATATTGATCAATTTGCTCATATTGCACAACAAGAAATGAGGTCTTACGGCATTCCAGCCAGTATAACTTTAGCACAAGGTCTTTTAGAATCAGGAATGGGCTATGGACGTCTTGCAATTGAAGGTAATAACCATTTTGGAATTAAATGTCATAAAGAGTGGAATGGAAAAAGAATTTATCATGATGATGATAAGAAAGGCGAATGCTTTAGAGTTTATAAAAACCCAGCGATTTCTTATCGAGATCATTCTCTTTTTCTTCGTGAAAGGAATCGATATGAGTTTTTATTTGATTTCAAAATCGATGATTATAAATCATGGGCAAAAGGGCTCAAAAAAGCCGGTTATGCAACAGATCCTAAGTATCCAGATAAACTAATTAGTTTAATCGAACGTTTTAACCTGACTCGTTTTGATAATAAAAAACAAAAACACACTAAATATTTAAAAAAGATTTCAAAAACAAAGAGATTTCATATCGTATTAAAAGGAGATACTTTGTATTCTATTTCTAAAAAATATAATGTCCATTTAGATGAAATTATTCAATTCAATAAAATTAAAAATCAAACCATTTATTTAGGACAATCAATAAACATTCCTAATAATTTATAAATTTATGAAATATAAAAGAAGTAGTGCTTTATTTAAAGCCGCACAAAAAGTAATTCCTGGTGGAGTCAATTCACCAGTTCGTGCATTTAAGTCTGTTGGGGGAACTCCAGTTTTTGTAGAAAGAGCTAAAGGAGCTTATCTCTATGACTCGGATGGAAATAAACTAATTGATTATATAGCGAGTTGGGGTCCAATGATATTAGGGCATGCCTATAGTCCTGTAATTGAAGCTATAAAAAAACGTTCTGAGCTGGGAACTTCTTTTGGAATACCCACGGCTTTAGAAACAGAAATTGCCACTTTAGCTTTGGATATGGTTCCTAATATGGATAAAATTCGTTTTGTAAATTCAGGCACCGAAGCCTGTATGAGTGCAGTTCGACTTGCCCGAGGAGTAACTCACCGGGAAAAAATAATTAAATTTGCCGGATGTTATCATGGTCATTCAGACGCTTTTTTGATTCAAGCGGGAAGTGGGGCAGTTACATTTGGAAGTCCAAGCAGTCCTGGAGTAACTAAAGGAACAGCTAAAGACACTTTATTAGCACCTTACAATGATTTGGAGGTAGTCACTCAGCTTTTTAAAGAATATCCAGATGAAATCGCTTCGATTATTGTAGAGCCTGTCGCAGGAAACATGGGATGTATCCCTCCGAAAAAAGGATTTTTAGAAGGACTAAGAAAGTTATGTGATCAACATAAAGCATTGCTTATTTTTGATGAGGTAATGACTGGTTTTCGTTTGGCAAAGGGAGGAGCGCAAGAGCTTCTAAATATTAAGGCTGACATTGTTACTTTTGGAAAGGTAATAGGTGGTGGTTTGCCAGTAGGTGCTTTTGCTGCCAAAAATGAAATTATGCACCATTTAGCGCCCGATGGTCCAGTTTATCAGGCTGGGACACTAAGCGGAAACCCTCTCGCAATGGCAGCAGGCTTAGCGATGCTTGAAGCTTTAAATGATGATTCTGAAATGTACTCACGTTTAGCAAATAAAACAAAGAGATTACATCACGGTTTTGAAGAGGTTTTAAATACCAAAAGCATCCCCTATCAAATTAATCGATTAGGATCTATGATTTCACTTCATTTCACAGAAGCTCCAGTTATTGATTTTGAAACTGCTGAAAAAGGAAATAATATTCGATTCAACAAATATTTTCATGGAATGCTTAATGAAGGAATTTATCTTCCTCCCAGTGCATTTGAAAGTTATTTTTTAAATGATGCTTTATCAATTGAAGATATAGATAAAACCATAAATGCTTTTCAAAAAACTATTGAAACTATTTAATACAAAAGGGTTGGAATATTTAACTCTTTTAAATTCACTGCCTCTATTTTTAATAGAGTGAGTTATTTTTACCGCTCCAGAAGATTTTTACTTATTTGTGATGATTTTCTTTAGGTATATTTATTTGAGTATTCAGAACTGCTTCTTGATTCGTGCAACTTCATTCAGTGGTGTTTTGAATAAGGGCTATTAAACTGAGAAAATTCATTTAAGAATAGTTTATTTAATAAGTGACTTAACCCACATATCAGAAAATTTATCATATCCTTCAAGAGAGAAATGACAGTAATCTTTCAATCTATCTGATTTTTCAGAGAGTAAATCAGTGTTTGGACCTTCTTTAATTAAATTAAAATCATTGATTAGTTGATCTTGAATATCAGTTAAGTCTTGATTTATAGGTCTTTTTTCACCACATAAACTAACTCTTGATAGGTAAATTGGAACTTCAATTCCTTCTTGTTTTAGGTTATTTACAAATTCATTAAAGTTTTTATAGTAGTCTTTAGTGTCTAGTGAATTATCACTCTCACCTTGATGAAATAATATACCATCAACTCTACCAAATCTTTTAATTAAACTATTGTAATTGTTAACTAAATATTCAAAATAATGACCCTCTTTTAGTTGTTCTATTTTTCTACCTCCCCACCCACAATTTGAGAACACAACCTGTTCGTGAATACCATTTTCAATTAATTTATCCCCAACCATTCCCCATACTGAACCTCCTAAACCAGTAACACCAAGAGACGGGTCTTCATAAACAAAAGTATCTCCTAAGAGAAATTGAAAAACTTCATTTTTAACAAAATACCCAAATTGTCCTGAGTTTGTAGAATTTGATTGACCGTAAGTTAAATATATTCCAGTTTGTTTTAATGTATCAGTTTCTTTACTTGTAAAATATTTGATGTTTAAGTTTCTCCCTCCTCGTTTGAAATTTGAAACTTCATTAAATCCATTTTTAACTAAACTAAATGGAAAATGTTTGTAATAACCAGATGAGACACCAAATACAAACGAACCAATTATTAGGCCTATAATTATTAGATTTTTTACATTAATTTTCATAATTATTAAATTTTAATTTATACTGGGTCAGATGGGCTTTCACTTATTTTTTCAATAGCCTCTACCATGGCTTCAGTTTGCCAACCATTGTGCTTAAAGAGATTACCAAATAAACTAAAGTTACCAATATTATTGCCATCTGATATTAATAAATTAAGATCAATCGATTCAAAATAAAATTTACAATCTGCTTCAGCTAATTTATATTTTTGAGCAAGATTATAATAATGATATATCTCAATAACAATATTGTCTGCGTCCCAATCATAGCTAACTTCGGCGCGAACTGGCTGGTCTTTTGTAGACCATTTAAGTTCTGCAATTCTATTGTTTAAACGTTTTTCAGTTTTATACATACCCCATTCTAACATTGATAAAGGTCGATCCATCAAAGTTCTTATATGTGTTGAAGGCTCTGCTTTTGAAACAGTTGCATGCAATGATATTGATAAAGAAATAAACAGAAAAACTATTCTCATTATGGGTAGCATAAGTATTATCCTTTTTTCTATTAAGTCTTTTGTCTCATAATAAGATTGCCAATAAAATATAATGTTTGCAAATTAAAACTTGAATTTTGTCTTGGCGTTAATCGTAATATGCATTGTAGCTATAGAATGGGGTTTTGTTTCCAAACTGCTTTTTGGTTCTTCTATGATAACAGGTTTAGTATCTGCAGTAATTTGTGTGTTTATATATTTTATTCTTTGCTAAAAAAGAAAACAAATAATAGATGCCATTACTTTAAATTTAGATTAATGTTCAAACATGCGAAAAATGTTTTTCTGGATTTTAATTTTAACGATATTAGGAACTTATTTATACGTTTCAATATCTCTAAATTTAAAGACTGAACGTAACACTGTAACTATTTCATTATCAGACACTTCAATTGGATCAAGCTCTCTATCAGTTGCAGTAATTGGTGACGTGCATCTTCCTGAAGGATCAAAGCATTTAGACGGGTTTGAAAAACTTGTATTAGAAATAAAATCTACACAACCTGATTTGATAGTCTTAGTCGGTGATTATACATCTGACCCAAAAGCTACGGATGATATGTCATCTCACCGTAAAAATATTATTAACATAATGAAGTTGATTGATCCTGTGCCAAGGGCTGTTGTGTTAGGCAACTATGAAAGTTGGTCAGATGCCGAAGAATGGATCAGAGAATTTAACAAGTTAGGTGTTGATATAATGGAAAATGAAACTTCCATGTTTCAGACAGTAAAAGGTGATGTTTGCATTCGGGGTCTAGGTGACAAATTTACAAATAGATATGATTATGTAGATTACCCTGAAGAATGTGAGAATATTCCCAAGTTTACTATTACACATGACCCCGCTGGCGCTTTTGATGCGCGGGTTAAAGGATTAGTGATTGCTGGGCATACTCATTGCGGTCAGATAAGTCTGCCTTTCATTGGCCCCTTATGGGTTCCATCTGATGCCCCATCAGAAGCTCACTGTGGACTGTATGAAGATAACCAAAGAACAGTATTTGTGACATCAGGGGTTGGCACTACTATTTTACCACTACGATTTGGAGCGCAGTCACAGTGGGATGAATTAAATATCAGTTGGAATTAATGGAGATATTATATTATGATTTTTGAATCCCTTAGAAGACTTATTGTGGCTGTCGTATACATTGTAGGTTTAAGTTGTTCTTTTTTTGCAGGCATTATGGCTCCGACACAGGCTGAAAATACTGGAGCTGCAATTATTTTTATAATATCAGGTATAGTCTTAGTTCTGCTGACTTTTATGGTTGCAAAACTAGTTAATTGGATTTTCCAGCACTAGTTAATTTTAAGGGTCAATTGGCTCACCATCTTTAAAGTCATATTCATAAACTTTGCCATCCGTATCTGTAAAAGTTCCACGCCCATTTCTTTTACCCATTTTCCATTCACCGACGAAGATAACACCGTTTTCATATATCTGTTTACCATATCCATGGCGTTCGCCATTTAACATATCACCTATGAAAATACCCCCATCTGTAAATCTAAAAGTACCATGCCCATTTTCTTTGCTATCTTTCCATTCGCCTTCAAAGACATCACCACTTGCATATGTGTAAGTACCTCGTCCATGGCGTTTGCTATTTAACCATTCACCTGCGTAGTTTTCCCCATTTAGAAAAGTGAAAGTACCGCTGCCATAGTATTCATCATCTTTCATCTCGCCCTCATAAACAGCACCGTTTGCGTATGTGTGTTTGCCCTTGCC